>JBEHWP010000258.1:0-8265 GCA_040217665.1 Vulcanimicrobiota bacterium | reverse complement strand
TTATTTCAATCCTTCCGGGATAGGAAACCTGCCATATATAGAATGGCTCTTGATACAAGAAAAATTTCACTTCTTACAACTGATTTTATTCTGGCCATTCACCCTGTCGTGTATCCTGACAGAAAGAAATTCATATTTGTTGGAGAGAGAGACGGCAACAGTGAACTATACAGTATGGACATAGACGGCAAAAAATTTAAAGTATTGACTCAGAGCGGATTTGAAAAATCCTTTCCTTCCATATCATGTGACGGGAAAAAGATTGCTTTCTGCGGAAACAGTTATGGCCTGTGGAATTTATATATCCTGACACAGGGGACACAGAATAAAATCAATACAGGTTTTAAAGAGAGTACCTATCCGTCCTGGACAGGTGACGGAAAATATATAGTTTTTCAGGCTCTTGAAGGGGGGAATATAAATTTATTCAAGATAAATCCGTCACGAGGGAAGCCTGTAAAATTGACAGATAATACCAGTGATAGTATTCAGGCACGATGTCAATTTATAGCAGTGAAATGACGCGTCATAACCGACGCGTCACAACTATTTACCATTCAAGATATTCTGATTTACCTGTCAGCTTATTCACTCCATCTTTTATTATAATGTTTTTATTCTTTTCTCTCACGGAAATAATCTCTTTCAGGTGTTTGATTTCTTTTTCCATTTTCTCTACCTGTAACTGATTCTCTTTCTGCCTGAGAGCAAAAATATGAGCGAGTATTTTCTCCAGTTCCTGTTCAATAGCTGCCTGTGCAGTATCGTTACCTTCATGCTCTTTGTATTTTCGTGTCAATTCTCTGGATTTATCTTCCAGTTCTATTTTTCCTGTTATCACTTTAAAGAGTTCCTCTTTTTTGAGTTCTTTTAAATGTAACATGAGAATAAATTTTTCACCTGTAACTTTTTTGTACATAAGGGGATTGGAATTTTTAAGCTCTTCCAGGGATTTGTAAAAAGTAGGGAAGTATTCTTTGCAAAAATTCACTAATTCCTGAATCTGTACATCCGTTAATTCCGGTGCCACGCAGTTCCTTCCTTCCGGTAGATTGGGAGGGACAGAGGGCATATCATCATATCCGTTATGCTTAGGCCCACATGGTCTTTCCTGCGCCACAGTACAGGTAAAATAAGCAAGAGAGAAAATGATTGATATAATGAGTAAACATGTAACCAGTAGTTTCATTTTATTCGCCTCCTGTATTTATGATATTATATAAACGCAGAAAGGAATAAAATATTGCAGTAATTTTTTATTTTTATAAAAATTTTAATATTTTTTAAAGAATATAGCTTTTAGTTTTGTAAAAGCTGTTTTCTTATAGCCCAGTTTTGTAAGAGCTTCATCTGCAGTTCTGCATATGTCCTGATCTTTTTCTGTCAGATAGTCACATAAATGTTTTATAGCTTTTTTATCCCCCATATCTCCAAGGGCTTTTATAGCACTTAATTTTAATTTATTGTTACTATCTCTTAAGGTTCCTATAAGTAAATCAACTGTTGAAGATTCTCTGTATGATTCTTCTGCTAAAATAGCAATTATATTTACCTTGAGGTCAATATCTGTAGTTTTATCAAATATTTTATAAAGGTGTTTTACTATTTTCTTATCACCTTTAGTTGAAAGGAACTGAACTATCTCAGGCCATTGAGAAGTGTCACATGACTCGGAATATTCTATTATGGCATCCATTATTCTGGGCTCGTTAAACTTTGTCAGTCCTTTAAGAGCGGCACCACAGACAAATTTATCTTTGTCTTTAAGGGCTTTTATCAATAGATCTATAGCTCTTGGATCCATAAGGTCTCCCATAATTGATGCACAGCTTTCCCTGATGGCAGGGTCTTCGTCTTTTTCCAGGCCTTCCATCAGTACATATAAAGCTCTTTTATCTCCTGTTTTTCCCAGTGTAATGGCAGCCTGAGTCCTTACAGTCCTGTTCTGGTCTTTAAGAGCTTCCACCAGTACTTCTATTACCTTTTCCCCGTCTGAAGGTTTTAGATTTGATATGGCAAGATAACGCTTATTATAATCTTCATGTTCTCTGACTATATATATATACATATCAATTTTATCAGGTATCTGATCTATGTAAGGCTCTTTTTTTTCTTTTACTTCCGGTGTTTTTTTCGGTGAAACCCTGGAAGGATTTGGACTGGCAAGAGAAGGTGCAAAAGGATCTACTTCGTCTTCACTGAATGAAAGTTCTATTGCAGGTAAATGAAGACCTATTACTTCCATATCTTCCGGAGGAGGTGTGTCGTCATCAGTTTCAGCAGGTTCTTCCTTTGCCGGTATAAATTTAGAAGTATTTTTTTTACCGGACAGTTCAGAAGAAAGCTCGGAATATTTCTGAACTTTTTCCTGATTACCTCTTTTACTATATATTTCTACAAGTTTATCGTAAAAACCTGTAGCTTCTTTCTTATTTTCCTTTACAGAATCAATTTCTACAAGAAATTCATATGGTTCAGGTGCATTGGGGTCAATCTTAATAACCTTTCTGTAAGCTATAATAGCGGAAGCCTGATCACCTTTTTTCGAAAGAGTTTCTCCAAGTTTAATAAGAGCTATTACATTTGAAATTTCTCGCTTCAGAACATCTCTATAATATTTTTCAGCATGGTCAAATGCGCCCTGTTTAAAATGCATATCTCCCATTATACGATAGGAATCTACATCATCGGGAGCTATACGTACAAGGTTTTTTATGATATTTTTAACGTCTTCGTATTTTTCAACAGATATATATTCTTCTGCCAGATCTTTAAATTGCTGAATTGCTTCTTTTATTTTACCGAGTTTCACATCCATTTCAGCCAGTTCCTGCCTCAGGCCAAGATTACCCAGCCTGTTACCGCATTCATTACAGAAGGGTTGAAGGATAGAATTCTGGTGTCTGCATTTAAGACAAGGTAACATTATACTTAACATCCCCTCTTAACCAGTAAGTTATTCTACATTATACTATATTTATCCTGTGGAATCAAATATTTTCAATAAAAGGCAAAGAAAATTTATAAAGAGAATTTATCAGATTCTATTCTTCTGCCTTCAAGAAATTTTTCTCCATTATGGTAGGTAGCGAGAGATCGCTTTTCTACAGGGCCGTCAATGGTAGATCTGTGAATGAATTCTCCATTACCACAGTAAATACCTGTATGAGTTATAGTCCCATCAGGCCAGTTACCATAAGTATTCTTGAAGAAAACTAAATCTCCCGGCATAAGCTCTGAGACACTGTTGATTTTTCTCCCTATATCATCTCCTGCAAGGGAATTTGCATAACTTTCATCGGTAGGGAAATAATTATCGGAAGGTTTTTCTGTAACACCGAGTTTTATACCTGCAAGAGAAAAAACCTTCCTTACAAAAAAGGCACACTGCTCGTTCTGGCCGGGATTAAATTCTTTACCTTCCCACTTCAGGGCAACAGAAAGAATTTTTAAAGAAAGAGATTTTTCGGACATAAATACTCCTTTTACAGTGAACATTTATCAGTGACCGGTGAACAGTTATTAGTTATCTGTAATAAGTAAAAATTGCAGATTACTGGTTACTGTTCAATGGTCACTGATTATTATATGCTTTTTATAATAGTAAAACAATAAGCAGGATTTAATTTTTTTAAAATTGAATATTACACTATACGTTTGCAGATTTCTTAAAAACAGTTGTAATTCTTAAATTTAATGTTAATTAACTATTACCAGTTAGCTATTAGACTGAAGAACATAAGCTAAAAGCTAATAGCTCTTTGAGTCTTACATAATTTAAATGTATAGGAAATTTCATTTTTAATGGCGTAAAATAAAGTTTTAGATAAAAATTATGTAGAGGCAGTTTATCTAAATAATTTAAATATGGTATAAACTTATGAATCAGTCATTTTCAACATTACCT
The DNA here is from genome assembly GCA_040217665.1 of Vulcanimicrobiota bacterium. Lineage (GTDB taxonomy): Bacteria > Vulcanimicrobiota > SpSt-956 > SpSt-956 > JAKJGF01 > CALARM01. The sequence goes on along the minus strand of JBEHWP010000258.1, from coordinate 4,358 downwards.
CTTGTAATAACTGTTATTTTATGTCTGGTCATTTCGACAGTAATAGTTTATTACTTTGACGCAACAGGTAATCCAATATGGGATAAACCGGCTTTAATACCTGCCGTAATATTTATACCTCTTGTACTGGTGGGATGGCTCCCTGTGGGATTTTATTCCCTTTATCTGTATAAAAAAGAACGACCGGTTTTTGCTACTATTTTATCTTTAGTAACTCTTTTATGGATAATAGCCGTCATCGTAGCTATAGGAGGAATTATAAGATTTTTAATAGGAGTGTCAAATAAGTTTCTTGGATTTTAATAAACGTTCAGTCCTTATTACCGTAACAGGCAAATTGGTATCCAAAAAATATGGAACACGCTCCTGTCCCTGGCCGGGCTCTGGAGGAAAAGATATACCGTATTAAAAGTGAGTTGTAAATTAAACAGACGTAAAATAGTAAGAGTCTGTAAAACCAGTTTGCCACACAACAGGATCATATCTTTTCCGGAAGAGTCCGGACATGGACAGGTTTTAGAAATAGATACTGACTTATCTGGAGCGGTACCAAGTAAAATCGTAACGTGTCGTTAAATGTTACCGGTTTAAGGCAGGTGCAATATGTATTTAAATAAACTTATAGTGGTAATTTTTCTTATAATAGCTTTCACTGTAAACGCATCCGGTACGTACGGTAATATAAAACAGGAAGTAGCTTCCAGCAGTTCTCATGGAGGAGAAAAACCAGAAGAAGGGAAAAAAGGAGAACCAAAACCCACTCCTACACCAAAAAAACCGGGAGTAAAAGAACTGATGGAAAAAGCAAAAGGCCTGTCAGGTAAAGGAGACTACAGGGGAGCATTAAAAATTTATGATGACATATTAAAATTAGATGTAAATAACGGAGTGGTGTACCTTGCCATGGCAATCTGTTATGAAAAGCTGAAAGATTACGAAAAAGCGGAAAAAAATTATATTCAGTCTATAAGGCTGGCGCCATCTATAGCGGAAACCCATAAAGCACTGGGAGATATGTATGGCAGAAGAGGTATGTATAAAGAAGCAATCACTGCCTATGAAGAAGCAGTAAAATTAAAGCCAAAGGAGATAAAATTTCTCATTACTCTGGCAGATTGTCTCTATAAAAATAAATATTACGAGAAATCAATAGAAGTATATAATAAAATAGTAACCATAAAACCTGATACAATATTTTACCATAATCTTGGCGTATGCTATTTCTACATGGAAGATTATGAGTCTGCCGTAATAAATTTAAAAAAATCTGTAGAATTGTCTTCAGGAGACCCTCTGACACATAATTTACTGGGAAAATGTTATATAAAAACAGAAAAAATCAAAGAGGCAATAGAAGAATTTACAAAAGCTGCATCACTTGAACCGGACAATGCCCTGTATAATGTAAATCTTGGCAGTGCACACTTCGATAATGGCGAGTATGATAAGGCATCAACATATTACTTTAAAGCCGGAACAATTGAACCTAAAAATGCAACAATTCAACATAATCTGGGATTATGTTATTATTATACGGGAAAATATGAGCAGGCCATTTCCTCATTCAGACAGGCTACAAAACTATTGCCTTCCGAAGCCAGAAGCCATTATTTTCTTGCAGAATCCCTGATGGAAAGCAAAAGGTTAAAAGAAGCAGTAGCTGAATATGAGAAAGCAGTAAAATTATCTCCATATAACAGTGACTATTATCGTGAACTGGCATGGGCATATTATCTGAACGGGAATAATGCCAGGGCAATAGAATGCGCAAAAAAAGCAATAGAACTTAACGGAAAAGACAGTGCAGGTTTTTTTGTTTTAGGAGTTATATACCAGGCATCAGGTAATGGAGACAAAGCCTATGGAGCATATATGAGGGTAATAGAACTTTCCCCCGAAAGCTCTACAGCGGAAAAAGCAAAAAAAAATATAGAAAGTCTCCCAAAACCATAGATTAAATGACACTAAAAGTCGTAGAATATTCAGAGTGAAAAGTGAATTTACAATGTCTAAAAAAATCTATCCCTTGTAAATTATTGCAAATGGTGATATAATAAATAGAAGTGTATTTATATTCAGGTTATATACAAATCTTATTATTAAAAAAATAAATACGTATCCCCTGTTCAACTGCTTCTCCTGAAGACACTTCTCCTGAAATCAGCAGATAATGATCCGTTAGCGGTCACAATCAAATATGAAAATTAACAGACAGTAAAGCATAAAACGTCGTCATTTTCATATAAATTCTGCAGAAGGGAGGTGACCTCTATGGAAACGGTAAAAAGTGATTTTGGGACTGTAAAAACCAAAAATCAGAGTCTGACCAGCAGATTATCTGCCATTGAAGAGATTGCCCAGTACGGAGCAATGAAACAGAAGATTTTAAATAAAAATCTGGAAGATTACATTGCAAAGCATGAAGCAAAACTCATAACAGACCTCAGAAAAAAACTTGAAGAAGAGAGAAGTGAGAAACAGACCAGACTGTTAGACGAAGAAAAAATGAGACGCCAGCAACTTCACTACATGAAATGCCCTCAATGCGGCATGGGACTGCAGGAAGTACAGTTTATAAATACCGGAGTATGGGTCTGTGAAGAATGCACAGGCATATGGCTTAAACAGGGACGACTGGAAAATATTATGAAAGAACAGGGCAGTTTCATAAATAAAATGTGTGATAAAATAGGTCTGACAAAATTAATGTACAGATTAACCAGAAGGTGATATTTAATGAACGTTATATCGTTCGGACAGGTTAACGACGAAGCAATAAAAAGGTTGAATCAGGAATTCAACCTTTTTAAATATTCAATCTTCTATGGCTTTTTCTCTTCCTGACATATCTTAAAAGAAGGTGAACTGTAATCTTTCTGAAGATAATTCAAAGGAATAGTAGTCTGGTTTCCGTCTCTTAAAGCTCTGTAATGAGGTGACATAATTTCCACTCCCCCTTCATTAAATTTATCCTGAATATTACGGTGTATTTCAGAATAAATTCTTGCCATAGCATTTGGGTTATCAGTATAAGCATTTAGCTCATAACTTACATAAAAATCATCAAGAGAAGTCTGCAATATAAAAGGTGATGGTTCTTTTAAAATGCCTTCCGAAGCAAGAGCAGCATCTATCAATAATCTATGAACATCTTTCCAGGGGACATCATAACCAATTGTAACAGTAGTATGGAGTATTAATCCTTTTTCTTTACTGCAGGCACTGTAATTTGTAATATAATTTCCCAGTATCATAGCATTTGGCATAGTAATATCAACATTTTTTATTGTACGAATACGTGTTACAAGCAGGGTTTTTTCCGCTATATCTCCTGTTACATCTCCTATTTTAACCCTGTCTCCTATCCTGAAAGCATTCATGTATATTAATATAATACCTGCTACTATATTGGATACAAAAGCAGTGGAACCAAGAGAAAAAAGAACGCCCAGGAAGATAGAAATACTTTTGAATGCAGGAGAGTCATAACCGGGAAGATAGGGGAATACTATAATAACAGCAAGGGCTATAATAAGAAAACGGACAATCATATAGGTAGGGTTTGCCCAATCTCTGGAAAAGCCGGGAAATTCAATGGTACCTTTTTCTAATTCTATAAATATAAATCTGACGAATTTTATTATATAGTATGTAACTACTGCAGCGAAGAAAATAAAAAATAAATGGGGGATATAGGATAATACAGAACCCCATATTACATTGAGCCATGAAAAGATATAACCTAACAGATGGGAACCTAAATGCCTTGTCCATACGAAAAAGCTGAAAATCAGAGAAAGATATATATAAAAAATTATAAACTTTACAAATAAAATAGATAATTTTACAATAAATATTATGATTTCTATAATTCTAGCTCCAGAGAGAAGAACAAGGTTTTGAAACTTCAGATCAGAAATACGTGTACCTTCCCATACATCGATCTTTTTATAGATATAACTTAAAAATTTATTCAATATTTTAAAAGTAAATATAAAGAGCAATGTAGTAATTAAAGAAAAAATAATACCCAGTATAATAGTTTTAATACTTCTTGCATTCCTGTAATCTGTTACTGTATTTCTGATTTTTTCAGCATATTGTTCTGCAATCTGAATTCCATCCAAACCTGAAGAAATTCCATCTTCATTCCTCACAGTTATTATAATAATATTTTTATATATAATACATGGTTGACTGTTTCTTATTTCTACTTTGATTTCTTCAGGATTAAATGATGGATCTTCTGAAATTTTTTTTAATCTGTCTGTTACAATACGGGCCCTTTCTTCAGGGGAAAAATTTCCAAGAGGATTATTTATAAAAAAAAGTTCTTCTTCATAAAAAACAACAGGTGC
>JBEHWP010000257.1:0-8275 GCA_040217665.1 Vulcanimicrobiota bacterium | reverse complement strand
CGTCTATTTAATTTACAACTGGCTGTTAATACGGTATATATTTTTCTCCAGAACCTGGCAGTGGAAAGGATGAGAAAATCAATATTACTTTTCGGATAGGCTCTTATAGCCTATCCGGAAAGTCGCCCCATACCTTTCCACTGCCAGGCTCTTCCGAAAAATCTATAATCCTCCTGAATAAGCATGTAATAAAAGTTTTCCTTCCATTACGCATCACTCGTCACTAGGGCATATATTTATTATTTATACTCACCTCAGTAAATTGAATAAAGGAATATTATCTGTATAATAGAATTTATTCAATTACTATGAATAAAAAAATAAGACTTGATCTTCTTCTTGTACAAAAAGGTATGTTTCCTACCCGTGAGAAAGCCAGAAGCTCTATAATGGCCGGACTCGTTTATGTAAACGGTCAGAGATTTGATAAACCGGGACAGACCTGCAGTGAAGAAGCTGAGATTGTAATAAAAGGTTCATTCTGTCCCTATGTAAGCAGGGGAGGGATGAAGCTGGAGAAAGCTCTCAGAGTATTCAATATAAATGTCACAGGTGCTATCTGTCTGGATATTGGTGCTTCTACCGGCGGATTTACCGATTGTATGCTCATATATGGTGCATCAAGGGTATATGCAGTAGATGTAGGATATGGCCAGTTAGCCTGGAAATTACGTAATGATAAGAGAGTTATTAATATTGAAAGAACCAATGCAAGATATATTTCATCTGAACAGATACCTGAACATGTCAGTATTATATCCGTTGATGTTTCCTTCATTTCTCTTACAAAGATATTACCTGTAGCCAGAGAATTTCTTTTGCCTGACGGAAAGATAATAGCTCTTGTAAAACCTCAGTTTGAAGCAGGAAAAAATCACGTCGGTAAGGGCGGAGTAGTCAGAAAAAAAGAAATTCATATTAAGGTTTTAAATGATATAGTATCTTTCTGTAATAGTATAAACTTATATACTGCCGGAATTGATTATTCTCCTCTTCAGGGGCCTGCCGGAAATATCGAGTTTTTACTCTGTCTTGACAGAATGAAAGAACATATAGTAAATATATCAGATACAATAGTTGACTGTGTGGAAAAAGGTCATAAAGAATTTTTAGAGTGACCAGTGAGCAGTTACCAGTTAGAGACTGTAAATAAATAATCTCTTCAATTTTTGGGTGTTAGATACCGGGTGTTGGGGTAGAGTATTAAAAAACCAAAACCCGTAACCAATAACCCATAACCTAATGAGGTAAGTATAAATAATACATATTATGCTCTCGTGACGCGTAACGCGTAATGCGTGACGGGAGGAAAATCTTTATTAAATGCTTATGCTCAGGTCTGTAATTTAAAGGTATAGGAATTTTCATTTTTAATGGCGTAAAATAAAGATTTAGATAAAATTTATCTGGAGACAAATATCTAAATAATTTATATAAAAAAACTTAGTGAACTATAACAGGGTTATTTTTGAGCAAACCCTTATTAGTGACTGGTAAATATTTATTATATAGAATAAAATTGCCAGATAATCACTGATAACTGCTCGCTGATCACTGAATTTGGGGGTGTAATATTTTGCTCAAAGAAATACATATTTCCGATTTTACCCTTATGGATAATTTAAATATTTCTTTTTATCCAGGATTTAATGTTTTTACAGGAGAAACAGGGGCGGGGAAGTCAAATCTTATGGATGCAATTTCCGTCGTACTCGGCCAGAGAGCCAGGGAAGATTATATAAGAAGCGGAAGGGAACAGGCAATTGTGGAAGCCCTTTTTGATATTTCTTCCAATGATTTTTCCAGGCAAATACTTTCCCTGAACGGCTTTGATGAAAGTGATGAATTGTTAATAAGCAGAACGATTAGCAAAAAAGGAAAGAATGTGTGCAGAGTAAACGGAAGACTTGTAACTACGTCTATCCTCTCGGAACTTGCTTCAACCCTTATAGAATTACAGGGGCAGCATGAAAATCAATCACTTTTCATTGTATCAAAACACCTGGATATACTCGATGATTTCGGGGCACTTTTATCTATGAAGGAAGATATATCACATAAATACAGAGAGCTCAGAGATATTAAGGGAGAAATTGAAAGACTCAAAAATAATGACAGAGAACATGCCCAGAGAATGGATTTTTTAAAATTTGAAATTTTTGAAATAGAGGAAGCAAAACTTGTAGAAGGTGAAGAAGAAGAGCTTTTGAAAGAAAAATTATTTTTATCGAATATAGAGAAAATAAGCAAGGTTCTCTATGAGATATTTTTAATTACAGACGGTGACAGAGGTTTCAGTGAACTGTCAGATTCTATTCTTTCTCATCTGAATGAGGCTTCTTCTATGGATGAAAATTTAAAATCTTCTTATGAGAGGTTTGAAAATATATATTATGAATTAAATGACCTTGTCAGCTGTCTTCGTCATTATACAGAAGTACTGGAATTTAACCCTGACCGCCTTGAAGAAGTAGTAAACAGATTGAGTATTATAGGGAAGTTAAAACGGAAATATGGAAATTCCGTCTCTGAGGTTCTTACATATCTTGAAGAGGCAAAAATTGAATTAGCCAGTCTTTGCAATTCCGATATTAAATTAGAGAAACTTGAAATTATGGAAAAAGAATTAAGAGAAAAACTCCTTCATAACATGATAAAATTGTCCGGAAAAAGAAAAAAAAGTGCCGGTGCTCTTGAAAAAATTGTTAATAAAGAACTGAATGATATAGGTATGGGTAGTGCCAGATTAAAAGTAGCTTTTCTCTGTGAAGAAGATCCTCCTGAAAAGCGTATGACGGAAAAAGGTATCGACAGTATTGAGTTTTTATTCAGTGCAAATCCCGGTGAACCATTAAAACCTCTTGCCAGAATTGCATCAGGCGGTGAAATCTCCAGAGTTATGCTTTCTCTTAAATCAGCCCTTGCCAGGGTAAAAACCATTTCTACCCTGGTCTTTGACGAAGTTGATACAGGACTCGGAGGAGAAGCGGCAGGAAAGGTTGGAATAAAACTTCATAGCCTTTCTTCTTCCTATCAGGTCATATGTGTAACTCATTTGCCCCAGATTGCTTCTATTGCAAATACGCATTTTCTGCTTTATAAGTCAGATACAGGTGGAAGAGTTGTATCACTTATTAAAGAACTCCATGGAGAAGAAAGAATTCTGGAAATAAGCCGTATGCTTGAAGGAGAAGAACGATCACGCGCTTCAAGAGACCTTGCCGTAGAGATGCTGGGAAACAGAATATAACAGTGAATCTCGTGATACGAGTAATGCATCACGGGAGTAGGACCTTTTACAATACTAAGGAACAGTCAGGAAATACTACATCATAGTTAAAGTTTATATCGTGACGCGTAATGCGTAATGCGTGACGCGAGGGTATTGATCGTTCTAACAATTTGCCGGAGTTATTTTCTTACAATACTAAGTACCGCTCCAGATAAGTTCGTAACCATTTTATCAACTTTTGCCTGACAGGCTCTTACGAAGAAAAATCATTTGCCTTATATAATTTGGTTTCCAGAAAATAAATTAACCCTTATTTAATTTTTAATTTTTTAATTCTATATAAAAAACTGATTTTTCTTCTCCAGAGCCTGCCAGGCAGAAGCTTTTTATGGATATTTTTTTATCTGTTACCGTACTTAGTGAGTAGTGAGCGGTATTTTATCTCACTATTCACTTTTCACTGGTTATTTTCCAGTTCCTGTATCAGTTCTTCCACTTCACCGGCATTGGATGCATCGGGGTTGAGTTCCAGATATTTCTTGAATTCAGCCAGAGATGCCAGTTTATCGCCTTTTTCATAATAAACAAGTCCCAGGTTATAATGTAATACAGGTATATTATCATTTACTTTCAGTGCTTTTTTGAAATGTTCCAGTGCCAGTTCCATTGAACCTTCTTTTTTATAAATAAGACCTATATTATTAAGTGAATTTACATCTTCCGGCTTTAATTCTATGGCTTTATTATAATATTTGATAGCCATTTCTTTATTATTCATCAGATCATAAACAAGGGCTATGTTATAGTTCAGATCAGGGTCTTTTTGATTTATTTTCAGAGCTTTCTCAAAGGTTTTTATTGCTTTTTCCTGTTCACCTTTTTCTTTATAAGCCACACCCAGGTTATTCAGTATATCTGCTTTATCAGGAGCCAGTTCTGTTGCTCTTTCATAGTATTTTATTGCTTCATCGAGATCTCCTGATTTCTTGTAGGCCAGGCCCAGATTGTAATAGGCCTGCCAGAAAGCGGGATCGCTCTGAATTGTTTTTTCGTAATATTTTTTACTTTCGTCATTTTCTCCCATAGCAGAATAAGCCATTGCTATACCGAAAGATGCAAGACTCATTTCAGGGTCTGCCTCAAGGGCTTTTTCCCATTCTTCAATGGCTTTTTCATATTCTCTGTGTTCATAGAAGAGTTTCCCCTGCTGGTAATTCCACAGTGACTCTTCCGGATAATCCTTTGCAAAACAGGGATAGAGGAGGCACAGTATAAAACTTACTGTCATAACAAATAATGTTGCGTATTTCATAATCATTTCCTTTCTTAATTTTTAATTCTTTTTATCTTCTTCCGAGCCTTTATCACATTCAGGAAATATTCCTGTAGGTACGACTGAATCAGGTTCTATATGTATCAATACATTGCAGTTTTTGAGTTGTGCTTTAATGTCATCTTCCAGATGATTACAGAAATCATGGGCTTTTTTTACCGTTGTATGTCCTTTTACTACGAGATGAAGGTCTACAAATCTCTCTGCACCGGATTTCCTTGTCCTCAGGTTATGAAAGCTCACATATTCCTCATAATGTTCAAGTATAATCTCTTTTATTAAATTTTCTTCTTCCGGCGGAAGTTGCTGATCCATAAGGCCTTTAACCGATTTATGGGTCATTTCATAGGCAGCTTTCATAATAAAAAGTGCTGTTATTATTGCTACTATTGAATCCAGTATATAAAATTTTGTCATCCATATTATAAAAAGACCTGTCATTACACCTGCAGAGGTATAAACATCTGTCATAAGATGCCATCCGTCTGCTTCCAGTGCAAGGGAATCATATTTTTTTGCTCCTGCCAGAAGTTTTCTTGATATATAGAGATTGGTTATTGTTGAAAACAACATAACCCAGAACCCTGGCCCTGCTTCAATCGGTTCAGGATGATAAAGTTTTTTTATAGCTCCATATATTATGAGAATTGCAGCTACAAATATGAGAAGTGCTTCAACACTGCCGGAGATATTTTCTATTTTTCCATGTCCGTAGGGATGATCCTTATCTGCAGGTCTCGATGCTTCTCTTACAGCCCAGAAAGCCATTATAGCAGCAATCAAATCTATGCCTGAATGAACTGCTTCCGATAATACACTGACTGAATTGGTAAGTAATCCTACCAGTATTTTTAGTATTACCAGAGTCGTATTGGATATGACAGAAAGAGATGCCAGTTTTTGTGCAGCTTTTCTTTCTGTTGCTTCTTCCAAATAAAATAATCTCCTTTCATGTAAAGGTAATGAGTATTATAGCATATATCTTTATGGCATGTCCAGAAATTGAACGGACATGACCGTAAATAATTCTTAATAATCTATCAGGAAATAACTACATCATGGCTACAGTTTATATCGTAACGCGTTACCCGTGACGGACCATGAGAGCAGTTATGTATTATTTATGCTCACTACAAAATATTAATGTTCAACCCGGTGAAACTATTGCATAGCATTCAGAATTATAATATACTATGGAGAATATTTTTATAGTTATTTTATAAAGGAATTACTATTATGGACGATAAACATTCAGATAAGAATTCTGTCAATAAAGATTTTAACGAATCAGGTGAACAATCCGGAAGTGAAATAGACAAAAATTTTCTCTCAGAAGAAGCCACAGGAGAACATGAAAAATCGGGAAGCGAAATTTTAAAAGAATCTTTAACATGGAAAACTCTTCTGTTATTTGCAGGTATAATGTTGCTTGGTGCTTATTTTCGATTTACCGGACTTAACTGGGATGACGGACGACATCTTCATCCTGACGAGAGATTTCTCACTATGGTTGAAACCTCACTGGCCTGGCCTTCTTCTATAGGAGAATATTTAAATGAAAGAAAATCCACTCTTAATCCCAGAAATGTGGGATATGATTATTTTACCTATGGTACACTTCCCACGACTATAGTAAAAGGTACAGGTATTTTATTAAATAAAACGGACTATGACAGGATAAATCTTGTAGGGCGGGCAGTAAGTGGCATTCTGGATCTCGGTTCTGTTTTATTTATATTCTTAACAGGCAGAATTATTTTTAGAGACAACAGGATTGCCATAATGGCCGGATTCTTTTTTGCTACGTCTGTCCTTGCAATTCAACAGGCTCATTTTTTTGTAGTAGATTCTTTTGCAGCTTTTTTTACAACTGTGTCATTATACTGTCTTTCCAGAGCACAGAGGTGGGGGAAACTGGTTGATTTTTTAATGGCAGGTTTCTTTTTTGCCCTTTCTATGGCATGTAAAGTATCTGTATTTACTCTGTTCTTTGTCATAGTGGCGATTTCCATATGCAGGCTGGCAGTTCCGGGGAAAACGAAAATGAAGAATAAGATTTTAGATGTTCTTCATATAATTCTTCTGACTGCTGTTGTTTCTTTTATTGTTTTCAGAATTGCCATGCCTGACGCTTTCAGGGGAACCAGTCTTATGATCCCGAGTGAGAGATGGATCGGTAATATTTCCAGTATAAGGCTTGAAATGAATGGCCAGACAGATCCTCCTTACTGTAAACAATGGACAGGCAAAACCCCTGTAATATATCCTTTAAAACAGATGTTTCTCTGGGGAATGGGACCGACCCTCACTATTGCCGCATGGGGCGGATGGGTTTTAACAGGCTATTTTATAATTTACAGAAGAGATTTTACAGGTCTTGTACCGTTTATATGGATTGGACTGCTCTTTTTACATCAGAGTACACAGTTTGTAAAATATATGCGTTATTTTCTCCCTATTTATCCATTCCTGGCTCTTATGGCAGCATGGTTTCTTATATTTCTTTACGACATGGCCAGACGTCATAACCGCAGATTATGGACTATGGTAAAATTGCTTATTGGATGTGTCTGTATCTTTACCCTTTTGTGGGCTATTGCATTTACTGCTGTTTACAGAAAAGCTCACAGTAGAATAGAAGCGAGTCGATGGATTTTCGACCATATAAAGGCAGGCTCTTCTCTTTCCTTTGAACACTGGGATGATTCTCTTCCTTTTTCTTTTCCCGGTAAAGATCCTTCTGTATATAAACAGGTCGAAATGAAATGGTATGACGAAGACACAGAAGAAAAACGTCAGAGAGCATTTCTCTGGCTGGAGGAAACCGATTATATAGTATTGAGCAGTAACAGACTTTATGCTTCCATTCCTCTTTTGCCTCTCAGGTATCCTATGACTGTAGTTTATTATAAATCTCTTTTTGACGGTACCCTTGGTTTTGAAAAAATTGCCGATTTTACTTCCTATCCGGAGTTATGTGGCATATCCATACCTGATCAATCTGCAGAAGAATCTTTTACCGTTTACGATCATCCCAGAGTTCAGATATTCAAGAAAACACCTCTTTATTCTCTTAAAAGGGTAAAAGAAATTTTAGGTAATGTAAATCTGGATAATATTGTTATGATGAAGCCCGTAGATGCTTCAAAGTGGAAAAATGCCACATTTATACCGGAAAAGGAGCTTTCCGTTTACAGAAAAGAAGGCACATGGAGCGAGTTGTTTAATAGAAACAGTATTGTCAATAAAATACCGGTAATTGTATGGGCTGTTCTGATTGAATTGCTCGGACTTATTGCTGCTCCCTATCTGTTTATTGCCTGCAGATCTCTTCCTGACAGGGGATACGGTCTGTCTAAAACACTCGGTATGCTCTTTGTTTCATGGTTTATATGGATAGGGGCAGGTTTTAAACTGTTTTATTTTTCAGCATCAGGTACAGGTGCTGTTATTTTCGTCATAACCTGCGGTTCTGTATATTTATTATATAAAAGATGGCCTGAATTTAAAGCTTTTCTCTCAGAAAGCAAACATGTGTTACTTGCAGAAGAGTGTCTTTTCTGGGTGTTTTTTATTATATTTCTTTTGATTCGCATGGCAAATCCCGACCTCTGGCATGGTGCTCTCGGTGGTGAAAAACCTATGGATTTTGCTTATTTTAATGCTGTAATAAAATCTCCTTTTTTCCCTCCTTATAATCCCTGGTTTGC
>JBEHWP010000256.1:0-8278 GCA_040217665.1 Vulcanimicrobiota bacterium | reverse complement strand
GAAGACAGGGATGAGTTAATGGTCTTTGTGGAAAATGGCCTTACACTGGAAGATGAGCATACCGTCAGGGTAGGAGAAGGTATTGCCGGGAATGTTGTGCTTGATGGTAAACCCAGCCTTGTTTTCAGAGATAAAAAAAATGATGGTAATGAAAAATCTTCTCTCTGTGTTCCTCTTAAAGCCAGAGAAAGAATACTCGGTGTAGTAAGCATACAGGGCAAGAAGACAGGAGAGGATTTCTCCGAAGATGAACTTAATCTCCTTGAAATACTGGCTTCGAGTGCAGCTATATCTATAGATAATGCAAAACTTTATGAGAAAATAGAAAGAAAAGCCTGGGAATTATCAACTCTTTTTCATATAGGAACTGCTATTAATTCTTCCCTTGACAGGGATCAGGTTTTACAGAAGGTTCTGGATTCTGCCATAATGCTCCTGGATGCAAGAAAAGGTTCCCTCATGCTTATAGATCACGATGTAAAGGAAATGAATATAGTTGCAGCCTGCGGACTTCCGCCTGAAATAATTAAAAGTACAGTGATTAAACTCGGAGAAGGTATTGCCGGCAAGGTAGCCCAGGAAGGAAAGCCAAGATTGATGAAAAAAGGCGTCAGAATGAAGGATTCAAAGATCTCCAAACAGATTGAAGAGATAAAATCAGCTATGTCAGTACCTCTCAAGGTTAAAGATAAGATTCAGGGAGTTATGAATATAAGTGATAAGGGAACAAATGATAACTTTACAGAAGAAGATCTTGAATTACTTTTGATGATGGCCAATCAGGCAGCTATAGCTATAGAAAATTCACGATTACATGCCGAACTTCAGGAGCTTTTCATAAGTTCCATAAAAGCCCTGGCAAATGCTATAGATGCAAGAGATCCTTATACGAGAGGACATTCTGAAAGGGTAACAGAATATGCAGTTGCAATGGCAGAAGAAATGAAACTTGACAGGGAAGAGATTGATAGAATAAGGTATGCGGCATTACTTCATGATATAGGAAAGATAAATATACCGGATCATATATTGAATAAACCGGGAAAACTTACTGACGAAGAATTTGGTTTGATGAAAAAACATCCTGTTTTCGGAGCTCAGATAATGGGGCCTGTTAAAGCTTTTCAAAAGATCCTCCCCTATATGTTCCATCATCATGAGAAATTCTCCGCAAAAGGATATCCCTATGGTATAAAAGGTGAAGAAATACCTTTACCGGCAAGAATAATAGCTGTTGCAGATTCTTTTGATGCCATGACATCTGACAGACCTTACAGAAAGGCTCTTTCACTGGAAGCAGCGATTAAAGAGTTAAAAGATAATTCGGGAACCCAGTTTGACCCTGATGTAGTTAAAGCCTTTATAAAACTTATAGAAGAAGGCAAATTCCCGAATCTCATGTTAACGGCACAGACACAGGAAAAATAGGGAAACTAAAAAAAGCCTGTATTCCCGGAATACAGGCTTTTTTTAGTACCGGTTAACCTTCATTGTCAAATAAATCTGTTAATTTAATTTCCAATGATTCTGAAATTTTATCCAGTGTAGATACGGAGGGAGATACCTTTGCATTTTCGATTTGAGAAATCAAACTCTTGGAGAGATCGGTCATTCTTGCAAGCTGAACCAGTGTCATTCTCTTTGATTTTCTGGTCTCTCTGATCTTCTTACCTATAATGACAAGAAGATCTTCCAGTTTTCTCCTTATAAGACCTTTCTTTATTGCAATTTCCCTTACCAGGCGTTTAATATCTTCAATATTGAAAGGTTTTGTACAGTAGTCTACGGCACCCAGTTTCATGGTATTTACAGCAGATTCAAGTGAAGGATGACCTGTAAGTATTATTACATTTGCCTCTTCATCTATTTCATTTATCTTCTGTAAAACTTTTGTACCGTCAAGATCTGGCATCTTCAGATCCAGAATTACAATGTGATAATGAGATAGTTTTATCTTTTCAAGTGCTTCCAGGCCATCCTGTGCCTCTGTGACCTGATATCCTTCCTGCTGAAGGCAGAAAGATAAACTCTCTCTTACAACTTCATCATCATCAACCAGTAAAATTTTAATTGCTTTTGCTCTAGCCATGGTCAATCACTTTCTTATAATAAATTTTTTTTAATATGTAATGTATTTTAGCACAATTAATATGGAAAATCAATATTATTAAACTAAATTTTTTAGTTATAGTGATTTTTTTCTATATAAAAGCATGTTTTTCTGCTCCTGTTTTTCTTTTATACTCCGGGGAATATAAACATCTTTAAGGGTTACCGGATCCATCCCCGTATAGTACATACATGTTGATTTTGTCATAGGTGTGGGCGTAAAGATCTGAATCTGTTCTATAGCTATATGATTTTTTCTTATGTAATCCTTCAGAGCCAGAGCTTCTTTCTTTCCTGCCCCCGGGTGAGATACGATAAAATAAGGAATTAAATACTGTTTCTTTGAGAATTTTTTATTTATGTCAGTAAATTTCTTATGGAATTTTTCAAAAATTTCCACACAGGGCTTGTTCATAAGCTCCAGGACTGACGGTGAAATATGTTCCGGTGCTACCTTCATCTGGCCGCTTATATGATATCCTATGAGTTCTTCTAAATATGCTTCGTCTTTCAGAGATAGATCATATCTTACTCCTGATCTTACAAAGGCTTTTTTTACTCCTTTTATATTTCTGATTTTTTTGAGAAGCTCTGTAAGGACTCTGTTATTACAGGATAGATTTTTACACCTGTCTCCGAGACAGTTCATATTACACCTGATTGAAGAGTTAAAATTTTGTCTTATGGCGCTTTTATCTATTATAGATGGAAATTCTATGAAATCTTTTCCATGTCCGTATTTACAGCAGTTTATCCCATACATATTTGCCGTAGGCCCTCCGAGATCATCTATATAGCCTTTGAACCCGGGATGTCCGGTAAGTTTTTCTATTTCTCTTAAAATGGATTCGCGGGATCTGCTCTGAATAAACTTGCCCTGATGAAAACTCAAGGCACAGAATGAACAATTTCCAAAACATCCTCTGTGAGTTATTATGGAAAATCGGACAGGTTCAAGGGATTTAATTTCTTCTTTATATTTAGGATGAGCCTTTCTGCTGAAAGGTAATTCATAAATATAATCCATTTCTTCTTCGGTCAGTGGAAATGCCGGAGGATACTGTATGATTGCGCAGTGGTCATATTCCTCTAAGAGTGCTTTACCGGTAAATGGTTCCTGTTCTCTTTCCTGTATGAGAAAAGATTTACAGAAAGATTCTTTATCTGAAGATATTTCTTTAAAAGATGGTAGTTTTATAGAAGATATTTCTTTCTTTGTTTTAATAACTGTTCCTCTTATGCCTTCAAGATTTTCTCCTCTCTTTAATCTTTCTGCTATTTCCAGTATCTGCCTTTCTCCCATACCATAGACCAGAATATCTGCCCTTGAGTCCATCAGGATGGAGCGCCTTATACTATCTGACCAGTAATCATAGTGGGCAAACCTTCTGAGAGATGCTTCAATACCTCCTATGACTATAGGAATATTTTTATAAGTCTCTTTGAGCCTGTTGCAATAAACTATTACTGCTCTGTCAGGCATGGTATATTCAAATAATCTTCTGTCTCCTCTTCTTATTTTCTTCACAGGTGTGTAATTGGCAAGCATAGAATCCAGGCATCCTGAAGTAACTCCGAAAAATAATTCAGGTTTCCCCAGTCTGGTAAAATCTTCTTTAGAACTCCAGTCCGGCTGGTCTATAATACCTACGCTGTAGCCATGGTCTTGAAGCAGACGGGCAATTATAGCAACACCGGAAGAAGGATGATCTATAAAAGCCTCACCTGAAATAAGGATTATATCCAGTTTTTTTATGCCCGGAGATTTCATTTCTGTTCTGGTTGCAGGGAACATGTAATTCATTGTAATTTTTATAACTTTTCCATCCACTCATCTCGTGTTATAGCTGCAAGCTTCAGTATTTTCATTAATAAATCTATTCCTATTATTTCTCTATGAGGATGTGGGATAGTCAATCTGTAATCATCTTTTATCATATATAAATGTTTTCCTCCTCCACAAGGCCCTTCAAATCCAAATTTTCTGAGAGTTCTGACAAAATCAGAAAATGTGACAGGTTTTAGTTTTGCCATTATACAATAACTTCCTCTATCTCTTTTATTTCGCAGTTTCCAATCTTTTGTATTGGTAATCCCTTTTTAACACTTAATAATAACCATCCCTCAATGACACTTTTGAGATTATCTCTGCATTCTTCCAGTGTCCTGCCTGTAGCCCATACACCTTTAAGGTCTTTTATATCTCCATAATAAGGTTCTTCATCATCTATAATTTCATAATGAGCTTTTTTTAAAGCCTCTTCTATATACTCTATTATCATTTTCTTTGACCTCTTTCCTCTGATTGCTTTAATAATATTATAGCATAATTTTGAAAAGGTGATATAATGTAGAGAAAATTCTTGAAAGGAGTAATATGTAATCATGTTATCAAAAGAGATCTATGAAAATATAGACAAAATTTCTTCTATTTCCAGAGGGTTTATGCAGGCTCAAATCCTTATTACTGCTACTGAATTAAATCTATTCACTGTTATAGGAGAAGAAGGTAAAAAAATTGAAGATATTCTTTTAATAACGGGTACCGATAAAAGAGCCACAGAAATTCTTCTGAATGCTCTTACAGGTATGGGACTTTTATATAAAAAGGGGGATTTTTATGAAAATTCCCCTCTGGGGAAAGACCATCTCATAGAAGGCAAAGAATTTTACATGGGCTATTCCATAAAACATGGCGGCGATCTTTATAGAAGATGGGCAGAACTTCCTGAGATTGTCAGAACAGGGCATCCTGTAACATCAGGTATGGAAAAGAGACGAAAATCTCCAGAAGAGACAAGAAGATTTATTATGGCTATGGCAAATGTGGGGGCTTTCAGTGTGGAAGAACTCATAAATGCTAATGATTTTAGTGGTAAAAAATATTTTCTTGATATAGGCGGCGGGCCAGGTACTTATGCTATAGGCCTGTGCAGTAAATATCCTGATTTAAAGGCAACAGTTTTTGACCTTCCCGAAGTAGTGTCTATTGCAGAAGAACAGATCGTAAAAGCAGGTCTGAGTGAACGTATAAATACCCTGGGCGGGGATTATCTGAAGGATCCTCTGGATACAGGCTATGATATTATTCTCATATCAAATATTATTCATTCTCTCGGAGAACATGATATTTTGCTTCTTTTCGATAAAGCCAGAAAATCCCTCTCCGAAGGAGGAGAAGTGATAGTTAAAGATTTCTTTCCTGAAGATGACAGAACCGGCCCTGAATATCCCCTTGTTTTTGCCGTCAATATGCTTTCAGGAACAAAAGAAGGTAATACTTATACGGGAAAAGAGATTACAGAATGGCTTAAACAGAGCGGCTTTACTGAAGTGGAAATAAAGAAACTTACTCCTCATACGTCGATTGCTATAGGGAAGTGAGCGGTAATAAGAGCCTATCCGAAAAGTAATATATTATTTTCTCATCCTTTCCACTGCCAGGTTCTGGAGAAAAATATATACCGTATTAATAGCCAGCTGTATATTAAATAGACGCAAAATAGTAAATGTCTGTAAAAACAGGTTCTTTTTCAGGAGGATTATAGATTTTTCGGAATAGCCTGGCAGTGGAAAGGTATAGGGCGACTTTTCGGATAGGCTCTAAGTGACCAGTAATCAGTGACCGGTAGGGGCGTTTTACTAAACGGCCCGGGATGAAATACGCATTACGCATCGCAGTTTATCCTGCCTTATCCTGTCATCCATATAATCCCAAAAATCCTGGTCCAAAATCCTGCTTAAAAGTTAACAATATTTTAACATAATTTTGTTTTATTTTATTTTCTTATAGGCTATACTATTTTTAAATAACAATGAGAGAATTATTATCTTTTTATATAGATCGAGGAGGAGATAGATGTGGCAACAGTAAATACAAATTTACAGTCATCATGGCAGTTAGGAAGAGACGGGAAAGTAGAATCCCGCTGGCAGACTTCTCCGAAAGAAGCAGATCCTGTTTTGAAAGATACAGGCGAACAGGTAGATTTAAGTACATCAGGTAAAGAAGAAATAGATGAGAAGGGTTTTCAGGATGCCATGAAAAAGCTCAAAGAATTTAAAGAGGCTGTATGGTTTGAATTTGATAAAAAAACCCTTGAGACAACAATGGAAGACCTGAAATCAACTCATTATCAGCTTGATGAGGACGTTCTTCCCGAATTAAATAATGTCCTTGCCGATGAACAGATAGGTGTGGAAGCAAGCGCTGAAAAATTAGATTTCATAGGTAATTTTGACGATGGTTATATATCTAAAGATGGTCTGACAAAAGCTATGAAAAAATCTAATTTTACTGCTAAAGAAATAGAAACTGTTATGTCACATGTGAAAGAAACTCCTGCCATTTCAGAAGAACAACTTCAGGGACTGGCATCTCTTGAGAATAAAAAATTATCTAAAGATGAACTTGTAAGTACTTTAAAAGGCATGAATTTCAGGCCTGAAGACATGCAACTCGTAGCCGATGAGACGGTAAAAACAGGCCAGAGACAGATGGCTAAAGTGGGACTTAAAACCATGAAAAATTCCATGCTTGATTTCAGTAAAGACGGCATACTTGCAAAATCTCCTGACCTGATCATAACAGGCGGTCAGATTGCCCTTATGATAGCAGGAGGAACACTCTGTCCTCCTCTTCTTCCTGCTCTCGGTCTTGGTGCTCTCGGTATAGTTATAAGACTTCTTGTTAAAGATGCAAACAAGAGAGTACAGATGAAAGCACAGGCAAAAGCTCTATCGGAAACAACAGGTATAGAACAGAAATATATAGAAAAAATGCTCGAAATGGAAGCAAAAGCGGCAGAACAGCAAAAAGAGCTTAATAAATTTGTTACAAAAGCCATGAAAGATGAAGACATGGACAAATGGGTAACAGATGTTCTTAAGTCCTATGGAAATGAAGATGTACTGGCAAAACTCGAAGCAGGTAAAAATGTAGATGAAAGTTTCATGCAGATGCTTAAAAGAGTATTGCTCGGGAAATATCAACCGGAAACAGTTGAAGCAAGGGGAATATTCCTTGAAATGCTTCTCCGTGGTCTCGTGGCAGGAGAAAAACCTGTGGAAGAATTCCTCAAGACCCAGCCGGAAGAAAGACAGGAGGCAATAAGGGCAAAAGCCGAAGAAATCAAACAGATACTCATTGAACAGCAGAAGGAAGCACAGGCTGCCGCACAGGCTGCACAGACTCAGGCACAGGCACTTACTGAACAGCAGCAGCTCGCATTATTAAATGATTTTACTCAGTCTTTCACTATGAGTGATAAAATGAAGGAATATACATCTAAAGCTTTCAGCAAGGAACCTGTTATGGCACAGGCTCTTTTAAGTGAAGGTACACCTCCGGAGCAAAAAATGAAGCTTGCTATGATCGCTCTTGCAAAAGGCTTGCTTGAAGGAGATGAAAGTGTAAAAGCCTTTACACAGGAATTTGCCGGTAAATATCCTCCCGAAGGTGTTGTCTTTTTTGATCAGGTAGTATCAAATACTGCAGCAGCATTACAGCAGCAGAGCATGCAGGGAAGTAATGATACAGGAGAAACTCAGCAGACTCATGAAACGAGAGTAATAAATCTTTCACCTCAGGAACGAAAAGAATTACTTGCCGATTTTACGGCAGAATGTTTAAAAGATGAATCTTTGAAATCCTTTATGGAGGAAGTTCTTAAGAACAGACCGGCCTTATTCTCAGATCTTTACAGTGAAGATATGAGAGCTGAAGCCAAAACCGATTTCTTCCTTGAAGGTTTCACTCTCGGACTTATGAAGGAAAATCCGGGTGTAGTTGCATTAAATGAGAAAATCACACCTAAATACCAGGGTGATAAAGAACAGTTCCTGAGTAATAAGATTACTGAGAAGGCTGATCTTATACAGAGAAAAATGAACGGTGAATCTGTATCACTTCACATTCCTGTAGAAGCCTGACGTATTACGTAATTTTCTTATAAGGGGCGTTTTGTAACGCCCCTTATTAATTTATTAAAGCAGGATTTTTCTGTTAATTTGTAGAAAAGAAATATATTGAAATTTTATTAGAGGAAGTGACGATATTTGGGTACAGTGATTTTTATTTTGATTATACTTGCAATTATTTTTGGACTTTTTGGAACCAGGGTAGTGCCGGAGAAAAAAGAAGGAGTTGTCTTTCGGGGTAATAAATTTA
>JBEHWP010000255.1:0-8294 GCA_040217665.1 Vulcanimicrobiota bacterium | reverse complement strand
ATGCCCGGCATACCCATAGTTCCGCCCATAGCTGGATTTATACCACCACCGATACCACCGACACCCTGTACTCCTCCGGCACCCTGCATACCCTGCATACCCTGCTGACCCATCATGCCGCCCATACCTGCTGCCTGAAGTACTCTATCACAATCGGCATTTATAATCATATCCCAGTCCTGTTTTCCCTGATTTGGATTCATCTGGGGGCCACCTGCAGCTCCTGCATCTTTGGCCTTATCTCCGCCGCCGCCTTCGCCGCCGCCACCTTCACCGCCACCACCGCCGCACTCCTTTGCTTTTTCTTCTTCTTTCGGTTTCATGGCATCCTGAAGAGCTTTCAATATGTCATCCAGTTTATCGTTAATTGCATTTGATCCCTGACCTGTACTTGGTTCTGTTGGTTTAGGTTCTGTCGGCTCCGGCTTGGTCGGATCTGGTTTGGGGGGCGTAAATCCATACGCTACTCGCATAGACTTTCCAGGATCTTCTCCTTTAGCATCTTCGGAGAGTTTTGCTTCATCTTTTGTTTCTTTATTTTTTTGGGTCTCTTTAGCTTTTCCTGCTTCTTTAGCCTTTTCCGATCCTTTTGATTTATCAGGACTCTTTAATGTTTGAGGTTTTTTTGATGCTGACGCCTTTGATGATTTTCCGGCTGATGACCTTGAAGTTCCTTTGTTACTACCTATTTTACCCATATTTATAACAGCTCCTTTCATATACTTACTGAGGTGAACATAAAAATTTTTCGTGATGAGTCATGGCAGGAGTTACTGCTCTGAGCATAAGCATATGATAAACATTTTCCTACTGTTAAACATTACGAAATCATATATGTATTATTTATGCTCACCTCAGTAATATATTAACTGCTTATGGTCAGGCCAGCAACTGTCTGTAATGCTTTACCTGGACAATTAATCACTTCATATGTTTATAAGGCAATATTTATGCCAAAAAATACATCATAAAAAAATTTTTACAGAAATGTCCTGAAAGACTATGTTTAAATCCTAATTACTGCAACAGGTAAAAGGATATTCATAAAAAACTTCTGCCTGGCAGGCTCTGGAGAAGAAAAATTAGTTTTTTATATAGAATTAAAAATTAAATAAGGGTTAATTTATTGTCTGGAAAACAAATTATATAAGGCAAATTATTTTCTTCGTAAGAGTCTGTCAGGCAGAAGCTGATAAAATAGTTACGAACTTATGTGGAGGTATATTAAGGATTTTTTTAAAACAGAAAAGATATTCGACCATTTCGTCGAATTAATTATAAATATAAAAAATCCATAAACAACGGAAGAAAATTATTTATGATAAATATTCAACAAAAATATTTCTTCTTATTATTTAGTAATATACTCTTTCCTTTAATTAATTTCCTCTTAGTATATCTGATTTTAAAGATATCACTTTTATCATTTTCAGAAGTCATGTTTCTTTTATTCTCTGTAACAGTTATGAGCATAATAAGTACGGTAATAATAAGACCTTCCCTGATACATGAAAGTAAAGATAATGACAGATTACTCTACAGTCTCCCTCTTACAAATACTTTAATGGTTACAGGTTTAACCGTCTTATTTTTTATATTTCACATAACCATCAGCAATCTTGATAAAGATGGTCTAATCCTCTCGTCTGTAAGATTATTGAATACCTTTATGTCTATGATAATATTTACGTATTTCTTGACATGTCATATTATTCTGTTCTTAAGAGAAAAAATACTTATAAAAAATAATTCTTTTCCTACCATAGTAAAGATACGGTCATCAGGGTTATGGAAAAGGATTGCCTTTATGCTGATATTGCTCTTTTTTATTCCTTCAATAAGTCTTCTTATTTCGGCTCATATAAGATTATCTGCCGGCACAGAAGATATTAATAAAATGAAACTTTCCCTCCTTTCCATTAATCATGATTTAATAATAAATGTCATCACTATGTCTGTACTGTTGATACCACTTATTATACTGTTTAGCAGAAGTATAACGGAACCTATAAAAATACTCATAAACACTATGAACAAAATCAAAGAAGGAGACTTTGAAACAATGGTTCCAATTATGTCCTGTGATGAAATAGGCATGATGTCACAGGGGTTAAATCAAATGATGGCAAGTCTCTTCAGCTACAGTACACTGCTCCGGCAGAGAATAAACAGGCTTACTTTACTCTTCAATGTGAGTCAGGCAACAAATCATATTGAAGAAACAGATAAATTACTTGGTTTTATACTGGATTCATTACTTACTGCCATGAATTCCGAAAAAGCATCTGTTATGCTTGTAGATAAAAACAAAGGTAAACTATATGTGAAATCATACAGAGGAAGATACAGGAGTGAAATTGACTATGACTTTTCTCTGGGAGAGGGTATTGCAGGAACAGTTGCACAAACAGGAGAATTGATTGTTGCCAATAGCGGCCACAGAGATCCTAGATTTCTAATTCGTGAACACATAGAAAAAGATTATGAGATAAAAAATTTAATATGTGCTCCTATGATTATTAAAGACAGGATACTGGGTGTCGTAAACCTGTGTAACAAGCAGCATGAACTGGGCTATGACAATGATGACATAGATTTATTGAGTACAGTTTCTGCCCAGATTGCAGGTATTATAGAGAGAAATCGCCTCAGAGAAATAGAACTGGAACATATGAAAAAGGAAAAATATTTATATATAGGCCGTGTTGCCGCAGGAGTGGCACATGAAATAAAAAATCCTTTGAATGCCATAGGAATGATTGTCCAGAGATTTAAAAGAGAATTTAAAGTAACAGAAGATGAAGAAGAATATATAACATTACTGGAAATTGTCATAAGTGAAGTGTCCAGGGTTAACAGTATAGTGGAAAGATTTCTTAAATTTGCCAGACCACAGGAACTTAACATGTCACATGTTGAACTTTTCGGTCTGTTAAAAGAAATCATAACACTTCTTACACCTCAGATTCGAAAAAAAGGGTTAACGGTAAAAGAACAATTAACGGAGAACCTCTACTGTAATGTTGATGCCGATCAGTTCAAACAATCAATAATAAATATAATATTGAACGGCATAGAAGCAAC
This sequence comes from Vulcanimicrobiota bacterium, assembly GCA_040217665.1. Taxonomy (GTDB): domain Bacteria; phylum Vulcanimicrobiota; class SpSt-956; order SpSt-956; family JAKJGF01; genus CALARM01. Next base: position 5,210 of record JBEHWP010000255.1, on the reverse strand, counting down.
AGAGGAAGGTTATATAGAAATATGTTCCGAGAAAAAGGAAAACAGGATCTATATAAAAGTGAAAGATACAGGATGTGGGATTTCTGAAGAAAATAAAAATAAGATTTTCGAATTATATTTCACAACCAGGCCGGAAGGCAACGGAATTGGTCTCTGTGTTGCCCAGAAGATCATAGAACAGCATGGAGGTATAATAGAATTAAACAGTGCTCCCGGGAAAGGCACAGAATTTACAATAATTCTCCCTGAAGATAATAACGAATTATAGAATAAACGGAGGTGACTGTGATTATAAAAGCACGGAACATATGAAAGAATTTATTCTTGTAATAGATGACGAGAAAGCTCAGAGAGAAATCCTTACAGGTTTTTTAAAAAAACTGGGTTATAAAGTAGAGAAAGCGGCCTGCGGGCAAGAAGGGCTTCAGATAGCAGCAAATAACCCTGTAGAACTGGTTCTGACAGATTTCAAAATGCCTGATATGGATGGGATAACTGTACTTCAGGAGATAAAAAAACTTAACCCTGAAATAGGTGTTATTATAATTACAGCCTTCGGAACAATTGAAAAATCTGTAGAGGCCATGAGAAAAGGGGCTGAAGATTACCTCATAAAACCAATCAATCTGGATGAACTTGAACTGATTATAAAAAAAGCCTTTGAGAGAAAATCCCTTATATCGGAAAACCTGCAATTGAAGAAAGAAATTTCCGAAAAATATAATTTTTCCCATATAGTTTATAAAAGCAAGATTATGGAAGAAGTCATGAATATGGCAGCAAGGGTAGCACAATCGAAGGCTTCCGTTTTAATAAGAGGAGAAAGCGGCACAGGCAAAGAATTGATAGCAAGAACCATTCACTACGGAAGTCCGAGGAAAGATAAACCTCTTATTATAGTTAACTGCGGAGTGCTCAATGAAAATCTCCTCATAAGCACATTGTTCGGCCATGAAAAAGGCTCCTTTACAGGAGCGATAAAACAGGCGAGAGGGAAATTCGAACTGGCCCATAAAGGTTCCATATTTATAGATGAAGTGGGAGATCTGCCTCTTACGGCACAGGTACAGCTTCTGAGGGTTCTCCAGGAAGGTACTTTTGAAAGACTCGGTGGAGAAGGGCCGGTTGAAGTGGATGTAAGGGTTATAGCAGCCACCCACCGCCCTATGGAAGAAATGATTGAAGCGGAAACCTTCAGGGAAGATCTTTTTTACAGACTGAATGTTATTACTATTAATATACCGCCACTCAGAGAAAGGAAAGAAGACATACCGGCCCTATTAAATTATTATCTGACCCTGTACGGAGAGGAAAACGGAAAATGTTTGCATGGTTTTTCGAAAGAAGCTTTTGATTTTCTTATGAAATATGATTACCCGGGAAATGTAAGGGAGCTGAAGAACATAGTGGAAAGAGCTGTCATACTGTCACGGGATGACATGATTACAAGTGACGATCTGACGGAACATATAAAAAGAAAAGAAAAGAGAAAAGCCAGTATTTCAAACGGTTCATTACAGCAGCAGGTAGAAAATCTGGAAAAAAATCTTATAGAAGAAGCACTTTTACTTACGGAAGGGATACAAACGAAGGCAGCAAATCTACTCGGTATATCGGAAAGAAATCTCAGATATAAAATGCAAAAATTAGGATTAAAGGGAAAGGAGTGAAATGATTTATATCCCTATATATTTTCTTATCTCCCCGAGTTCCCTTATAATTTCTTCTTCATTTTTATTATCAAGACAGATGAATTTATCTGTCATATCTATGTATTTACTGAACCAGAAATTTCTCTTACCCTGAGATGTTATACAATCAAAACCTTTTGCAGATATATCTCCGGAAAACACAGCTATTTCATAAGTTTCTTCTGATAAATCGTCAAAAGGTTTTACTTTTAATACCGTTCCTGCCGGTATAGTATTAAGCTCCATTTCTTTTTCCAGTCTTTCAACAGGTTTTCCTATTTTTTTGGATACTTCATCTATTCCTCTTGGTATATAATCTCCCTGTCTGTTTCTGTAAAAAAATATATCATTACTGTTCAGACGAACTGCTGCAGCCAGTTTTTGTTCCAGAGAAGGAGATTTTCCAAAAAATATCTTAGTAATATCGTCAAAAGAATAAGGTTGAGGCATTTTATATAAAACCTTCCATGCTTCTCCTCCGGAGATAATTTTATGATATTGATAACTTTCTTTTTCAAGATTTCTGAGATATATTTTCCAATGACTTTCTTCAGCTTCTTCAAGATTGATGGAATGACCTGTATCCTGAATGAAGGATTTTCTCATACATTTTTTTACACCTTTTTTACCTTTAATAATGGCGTAGTAATATTCATCTGACTCGTCCAGATTTACGAGAATTCCCAGGAGTAATTTCTGCTCTTCATTTTTTATCAGAATTATCCTTCCTGGCTGTAAATGCTCCATATTAATTCGTTCTTCTTTTACCTTTTCCAATTCCAGAGGAGAACGGGGACGGTAAACCCATTTTTTTGCAACCCTTATTTTTTCAAAATAAAGATTATCAGAGAATAAAATCTGTTCTAAAACTTTTCTCTGTTCCTTAGAAAAATCTTCTCCGTACCACAACCTTACAAGTTCAGGGACAGAATATTCTCTTAAAGAAAATTTCTGCAATTCTTTCCATAAATAATCTATATCTTCAAGAGAAAAAATTTTCTCTTTATCTCCCAGTGGCTTTTGAAGGGTATTTACGGCAGTAACATCAGGTACCTGCTCAGGTACTATCTGAAGAGAAGGCTGTTTCCCATCATAAACAAATAAAGGTGCCCTGGAAAAAGGATCTATTTCTTCATTATTTGCCGGACGCCACACATTATATTTTCTGAGCTGTCCTGCAAGACAGTCTATTGAAGAACTATTTCCGTGAACCAGTATAATTGTTCTCGGATTGAGATAAGATATTATCTGGTTTATCTGATTTGAATCTGCATGAGCGGATAAATTATATTGAGCCACCATGCACCTGGTGGCAAGCTTTTGCCCATCTATCTCTATAGTTTCTCCCCGGTTGAGGTTAAGCAATTTTCTGCCAGGCGATTCTTCATCCTGATAACCTGTCAGAAGAATGGCATTTTCTTCTTTTTGAATCAATTTTTTTGCATATACAGGAGAAGCTCCGCCTGCAAGCATACCTGAGCTTGAAATTATGCAGCACGGCTTATCTCCCGGTATGATATCTCTCATTTTTTTGCCGGTTACTTTAAAAAAACCTTCGTCACTGTCAAAAAAAACAGGTCTTCGCGAATTTTTTATATACCTCTGTAATTGAGGAGACAGTAAAAAAACCATACTTTCATAGATATCACAAACACTCCTTACCATACCATCAACATAAACGGGAAACCTGGGTATAAGGTTATTTTTCTGATAATTCTTCAGTATGAGTATTACTTCCTGAGATCTGCCTACTGCAAAAGCAGGTATCAATACTGACCCTTTCCCTGCTATTACCTCTCCTACTGCCTGTGCAAGGTTTCTTTCTTCGTCTTTACGTTTTCTTACATGCACTCTGTCACCATATGTTGCCTCCATAACAATTACATCAGGTCTGGCAGGACATAGAGCAATACCCTGTACTGTAATTTGATTGGTAACGGATATATCACCGGAAAACATAATCATACCTTCCGGTGTATCTATAAATATAGAACCTGCTCCAAGTATATGGCCTGCAGGGTGAAAATAAATTTTTATACTGTCAAACCCGGAAGGTTTTATCCATTCGGAGAAAGGAGCTATACGAATTTTATCCAGCGTTTTTTCTACTAATTTTTTATCATAGAGAGGAGTTTCATTTTCATTTTTTATATTTTCCATTTCCATTATTCTGACTGCATCACTTAAAAGAAGCTCTATAAGACGATGAGTCGCATTGGTACAATAAATGGGAACGTCAGGAAATTTTGAATGAATTAAAGGCAATGCTCCGCTGTGATCCATATGAGCATGAGTAAGAAGAATGAGATCCAATCTGTCAATGGAAGCAATATTGGGGACAGTGTCTTTTTTATCTTCCGGATTCATACGTATACCACAATCAACAAGTATATTTTTTCCGGAAATACTGAGTAAGGAACTACTTCCTCCTACTTCCCTGGCTCCGCCGAGTGCTATAAATTTCATTACATGTCACCTAACTCAAGGCTTAGATTACCATGAGGCGAAGCTATAACGGTACTATCAACTACCATATCAGGCTTTATCACTGCCAGACCCGATTTTATGGCAGATTCTACTGCTCCCACTTCACCTGTAAGATAAATGGAAGATTTTCCTCCAAGACCTGCTGCAATCCTTATTTCAATCAAGTTAACTGAAGCTGATTTCACTGCTGTATCGGCACAGATAATACCTGATGACACAGACAGAGTTTCTATTATACCAAGCGCTTCCATATCATATGTGACAGACCCTGTAAGAGCAGGGAAAACCTGAGGGTGTATATTGGGTATAACAAGACTATCTAAAAGCCATGGTTGTGCTTCTTCAATACCTCTTTCTACAGAAGTGGTAACTGCTCCGACATCTCCTCCTATAAGAATAATATATTTCCCCGGGCATGCAGTTGAAGCAGTCAGAAGATCCACAGAAGCAGCTTTAACCATTGTATCCCATGTGGAAATTCCCCTGGCAACACTGTTTAATTCAATCAATCCTATAGCATTCATATATTCATCCTCTTAATTTAAAGTCCAATCACTGTTCACTGACAACCATGACCTGTTTCGGTCACAACGAAGTATGAGAATTTGTTCCTCCAGTTACGCGTTACGCATTACGATTCTCATATAAATTACACTGCTATTTTCGAATACTGTGTAAAAGGAGAAATTTCTCTCAGTCTACTTATAACTTTAGGCATATGTTCAATAATATAATCTATATCGTCATCTGTATTATAATGACTGAGACTGAATCTTATAGAACCGTGAGCATAGGTAAAAGGCACTCCCATGGCTCGTAACACATGGGATGGTTCAAGGGAACCGGACGTACAGGCAGAACCGGAAGATGCGCATACGCCAAGTCTGTCGAGCATCAATAAAATTGCTTCTCCCTCTACGAATTCAAAGCCAAGACTGGTAGTATTGGGGAGTCTTTTTTCTGTATCACCATTTATCTTTACATTAGGTATAGCGCTGATAAGACCTGCTTCAAGCCTGTCTCTCATAGCTT
>JBEHWP010000254.1:0-8325 GCA_040217665.1 Vulcanimicrobiota bacterium | reverse complement strand
ATATAATAAAAGGGTTTGATTTTGCAGCAGATTCGGTAATTGGTTATATACCGGAACTATGTATTATAATCATTACCATATTTGTTACCTTTTACATAATAAAACTTACCTCTTTTATATTCAATGCTCTCGATAAAGAGGTTATTTCTTTCCCGGGCTTTGAAAAGGACTGGGCTGTACCTACATATAAAATCTTAAAACTTATACTTATAGTTTTTGCGATTATTATTATTTATCCCTATCTTCCCGGAAGCAATACACCTGCTTTTAAAGGAGTAAGTGTTTTCATGGGCCTTATTATATCCTTTGGCTCAAGTTCTGCAATATCAAATATAATTGCAGGAATAGTTCTTGTATATACAAATGCCTTTAAGATAGGGGACTATATAGAACTGAACGGGAAAACAGGTTTTATCATAGATAAATCCCTTCTCGTTACATCCATAAGAACAAGAGCAAATGAATATATTACCTTTCCAAACTCAACAGTTCTGAGCAGTCACATATTAAACTATCATACTCTTGCGAAAAAAGATGGTTTAATCATTCAGGGAACTGTAACTCTGGGATATGACACACCAATAGAACATGTAAGGAAAGCCCTTATAGAAGCAGCCCTTTCTGCAGAGAATTTTCTTTCCGAACCTCCTCCTTTTGTCCTTATAAGAGGTCTTGAAGACAATTATATAACATACGAGTTAAATGCCTATACGAAAGATCCTCAGGTGGCAAAGCGTCAGTCAGAACTTTTTCAGAGTATGTATAATAAATGTAATGAAGCAGGAATAGAAATACTTTCTCCCTCTTATTATTCTCTACGTGACGGCAATCACTGCACCATACCGGCAGATTATCTGCCGAAAGATTACAGAAGCCCTTCCTACAAGGTTTCTCTTGTAAAAGATGATGGAGAAACAAATGAAAAATCTATAAAAATAATAACAGAAAACTGTACCTTTGAAGAAAGAAATATTTTGATAGATTATCTAAAAAACATACCCGGTATGGATAAAGTAAATCCCGGCACATTTGAAAATTCCTCTGCTTTTATAGAAGGGGAATATAGCAAAAATTCTGAAGAACTGGCAGGAGAAATTATGAAAGCACCTTCGCCCGCGGTAGAAATAGTGGCTTTAAAAAAGAAAACAATCATCATAAAGGTGAAGAAATAATAAATCAGGAGTTATGCATTTTTAAAATAAAAACATCAATAAACCTCTGTCATTCCGGTGTAATAGGGAATCCACTGTGATTTCACGAAAAAACTTATGGATCCCCGCGAAGCGGGGATGACAGACAATTAATGAGCAACTCCTGATAAATTAGCGAATTTATCCTGTAATCAAGGAACTCCTATTGATACCACATAATAACAGACTCATATATACCAAAGTATTACTTCAAACAACGTATTCACTGTTTTTTTACTTAAATACCTGCACTAAAGTATATATTTCTTTATTTATAATAAGTTGTATAATAAGCGAATAAAACAATTGTGAGTGATTTTTAACCGGATGGTGATAAAGTAAATTATAATAAAATAAAGGAGATGCTCATTATGGCTCTAAAAGCACATATAAATCATGAAGAAAAAAGACTTAAAGAAACAAAAGAAAAAAAGATACCATGGAAAAAATGGGGCCCCTATCTTTCTGATAGACAGTGGGGTACTGTAAGGGAAGATTACAGTAAAGACGGAAATGCCTGGGATTATTTCCCCCATGATCAGTCCCGGTCCAGAGCATACAGATGGGGAGAAGACGGCCTCGGCGGCATAAGTGATGAAAAACAGAATCTCTGTTTTGCCCTTGCCCTGTGGAACGGGCAGGATGGAATAATCAAGGAAAGACTCTTCGGACTCACAAACAGCGAAGGCAATCACGGAGAAGATGTAAAGGAATATTATTATTACCTTGACAGCACTCCAACCCATTCCTATATGAAATATCTCTATAAATATCCGCAGGATCCCTTCCCCTATGGAGAGCTTATCAAAAAGAACAGGGAACTTACAAGACATGATTTCGAATACGAACTTATAAATACAGGAGTTTTTGACAGAAACCGTTATTTTGATGCCTTTGTGGAATATGCTAAAAAAGACCCTGAGGAAATCTTAATAAAAATTACCATTCATAACAGAGGAGATATTGATTGGAACCTCCATGTAATGCCCACTCTATGGTTTCGTAACACCTGGTCATGGTCAGAAGGAGCACCGAGGCCTGAATTGAAAGAAGTAAAATCTTCTGTCATCAAGGCTTCACACCCGGAAATTGGTGAAAGGTATCTCTACTGTGAAGGTTCTCCTGAACTTCTCTTTACAGAAAATGAAACGAATATGGAGCGTATCTTCAACAGAAAGAGCAGAACTCCCTATGTAAAAGACGGAATAAACAATTATGTAGTACACTGTCAGAAAGATGCAGTAAATCCACAGAAGAGAGGTACAAAAGCATCACCTTATTATCTTCTGAAAATACCTGCCGGCGGTTCATCTGTCATAAGATTATGTCTTTCTGATAAAGATCATTCAGACTCTGTTAAAATCTTTGAAGGTTTTGATGAAATAATGAAAAGCCGTGTAGAGGAAACAGATGAGTTTTATGCCTCCATATCTCCGCCGTCTCTTACAGATGATGAAAAAAATGTAATGAGACAGGCTCTTTCGGGAATGCTCTGGTCAAAACAGTTCTTCAATTTTGATCTTGACATATGGCTCAAAGAACATGGAGTAGATCCCTTTAAGAGCTTAAAAGCCTCAGGTGTAAGAAACAGTGAATGGCATCATATGATAAATGAAGATGTCATATCCATGCCAGATAAATGGGAATACCCCTGGTATGCAGCATGGGATCTGGCTTTTCATACACTTGCCCTTGGTATGGTAGATATAGATTTTGCCAAAAGCCAGCTTGCTCTGATGCTGAAAGAAACCTATCTGCATCCCCATGGACAGATACCTGCCTATGAATGGAATTTCAGTGATGTAAATCCTCCTGTACATCCCTGGGCAACTATCTATCTCTACAGAATGGAAAAGGAGCTTCATGGCAAAGCAGATCTACATTTCTTAAAACAGATGTTCACAAAACTTATGTTAAACTTTTCCTGGTGGATTAATAAAAAGGACAGAGGAGGAAAAAATATTTACGAAGGAGGCTTCCTGGGCCTTGATAATATAGGTATTTTTGACAGGAGTTCTCCCCTTCCTACAGGAGGTTATCTTGAACAGGCAGATGCTACGGGATGGGTTGCCCTTTTTGCCCAGAATATGATTGAAATAGGCCTTGAACTTGCCATGCATGATCCATCCTATGAAGATATGGTAGTTAAATTTGTGGAACATCTTCTGTGGATAGGCAATTCCATTTACAGACTCGGTGAACATTCGGAAGGCATGTGGGATGAAGAAGACGGATTTTTCTATGATGTATTGAGACTGCCTGACGGAAGTAGCCGCAGAATGAAGGTACGTTCTATAGTCGGACTTCTTCCTCTCTGTGCCACTACTACAATATCTGCTGAAATAGTGGAGAAATTACCTCATCTTATGGCCAGAACAAAGAAGAGAGCTGAAAGATTACCAGAACTCAGAAAAGCCCTCACTTATATGGGTAAACCAGGTTATAACGGAAACACTCTTATATCTCTTATTGATGAAGGGAAACTCAGGCGCATACTTGAGAAATTACTCGATGAAAATGAATTTTTAAGCACCTATGGCATAAGAGCTCTTTCCCGTTATCATCTTGAACATCCCTATATAGTAAATGTAAAGGGCCAGGAATTCCGTGTAGATTATGTTCCTGCAGAATCTGACACAGGCATGTTCGGAGGAAATTCAAACTGGAGAGGGCCCATATGGTTCCCGATGAATCTACTCGTAATCAGGGGTCTCCTTATGTTCTACCATTATTTCGGCAACGACTTTAAAGTAGAATGTCCCACTGGTTCAGGAATAAAGATGAATTTATTTGAAGTAACTATGGAAATTGCCAGACGCCTTTCAAACGTATTCCTGAAAGATGAACATGGCTTCAGGCCTGTTTTCGGAGGAATGGAGAAATTCCAGAATGATCCCCATTTCCGTGATTATCTGTTATTTTATGAATATTTCCACGGAGACAATGGCGCAGGTATCGGCGCAAGCCATCAGACAGGATGGACAGGACTTGTGGCAAGACTGATTCAGACTCTGGGCTTTGCCGATGCAGATAAATTACTGAGTGGCAATGTAAGGAGTATAACTGCTTATAAGAAAAGTTAATGAGGTAAGCATAAATAATACATATATGCACTCGTGACGCGTAACGCGTAACGAGTGACGGGAGGAAAACATTTATTAAACGCTTATGCTCAGGTCAGTAAATAAAATGTAAGCTTTCAGCAGTCAGCTTTTAGCTGATAGCTGAAGGCTTACAACAAAATCAAGGAGGTTTTTATTATGTACAGTGCAAAAATAAGGGTCTATTATCATTTAGAGAAGGGAACTATTGTCCTGAGGACAGAAAAAGACTGGAATGAAGACATATATCCTGTTGATGTTAATGAGAAGGAACATTATTATGAATTTCATCTGAAACATGATAAATATTATCTGAATGCCAAGCCATGCATAAGAGACGGCTCAGAAGTCATATGGGCACAGGGAGATAACAGGCAGATAGTTTTCGATTTAAAAACTGTTATAAATAATTATCCCTATTTTTATTCGGAACCTGTGGGAAAAATTACTGATGTTATTGAATTTTACTCTCATGTATATAACAAAAAAAGATTGTTCCGTATATATCTTCCTGCAGGATATAATGAAAATCAGATGAAGAAATATCCTATATTGTATATGCATGACGGGTCAAATCTATTTTTCCCCGATGAAGCCTTCGGAGGCAGTGAATGGCAGGTAGATGAAACACTTCACCTCCTTGACTCTATGAATATAATCGATCAGATGATCGTAGTAGGTGTCTATGCTGCAGATAGAAATAATGAATATACGAAACCCGGTTATGAAGACTATGGCAAATTTATGGTTAATGAACTTAAACCCTGGATAGACGCTAACCTTCGAACCCTTACGACTCCATGGTATACTGGTATTATGGGTTCATCTCTCGGAGGGGTGGTTTCCTTCTATCTTGCCTGGGAATATCCTCATATTTTTGGTTCGGCAGCATGTTTTTCAAGCACTTTTTCCTGGAGGGATGACCTTATTGAAAGAGTGGAAACTGATTCTTTTGAGGAAAGGAAAAATTCGAAATTTTATATTGACACAGGGTGGCCCGGAGATAATTACGAAGTAGGATTCAAAATGGCATCCACACTTGTTACCAGGGGATTCCGTGCCGGAAGGGATTTTATGTATCTTGTATTCCCCATGGCAAAACACAATGAAGCAGACTGGGCCACAAGGTTACATATACCTATGCAGCTTTTTTCAGGGAAATTAAGGGCTCTCAATCTGAAGTTTCACGTTCCCGATGCAAAGATTTATTAAAGGTTTTTAAAGCAGCAGGAGTCAGCTATGACTCCTGTATTTTTTTATAGAGAAATCTGTCAGTTCATTGGCTTACAGTTTCCTTAAACAGGAGTTACGCATTATAGTTAATTTCATAACAATCTATAATTAATAACCTCGTAATGTGTAAAGCGTGATGCGTGATGCGAAGGGATAATACCTCATTACGCATTACGCATTACGCATCACGAATTATTTAAATTCTAATAAGTTATGAAATACACTATAATTGGCTGTCACCCCCGCGAAATCGGGGATCCATAAGCTTTTTTGTGAAATCACAGTGGATTCCCGCGTACGCGGGAATGACAAAGGCTTATTGGTGTTTTTATTTCAAAAATGCGTAACTTCTGTTAAAATATATTATTAACAATACCAGTTAAAGGGATTATAGAAAAATTATAGATACACTGGCAGATCTTATCAGGAACCTGAAGTAAAACACCTCTGGACTTCCCATTCTCAGCAAAATCACTTTTCCTCCGTTTTCTGTAAAAACACAGTATGGTGTGGGAAGGCAAAATCAATCTTTTCCTTCTCAAAGCTGGATTTTATCCTCAGAAGTAACTCTCTTTTTATTCCGAACTGTTCAAGAGGTGCAGTTTTTACAAGCATACGAAGTTTCACTCCTGAAGCAGACAGCTCGTCCACTCCGAGCATTACCGGGTTATCCAGTATTTTCTCAGGATATTCATCTTTTAATGTTCTGGCAGTTTCAAGCATAAGTTCCATTGCTTTTTTTATATCTGTATCGTAAGAAACTGCCAGGTTACAATCACACTGGCTCCAGGTAGATGAGGAATTTTCCACAGAACGAATGAGAGAGTTAGATATTGTAATAAGGCGTCCTTCACTATCACGTACACGGGTGCATCTCAGATTGAAATCCTCCACTGTTCCTGAAAAACCGACGGTACGAATAACATCTCCTATGGCGAACTGATCCTCTATAACAATAAAGATGCCGGCAAAAAAGTCTTTACAGAGGTCCTGAAATATAAGACTCATTCCCACACCGAGAATTCCTGCACCTGTAAGACCTGTGCCAAAGTCTACATTAAATGATTTAAGAACAACTATAGCTGCAAGAATTATCATGCCTGCTTTAATAAACACAGAAATAACCATCCACCCCATTTTAAGGCGATGAGCGGCACGAAGATCCTTTGTCAGTTCGCAACCTTTCAATTTCTCTGATAGTTCAGAGGAATATTTCAAAAACATATCGACAGGTTTAAAAAGTATTTTGAGAATTAAAATTGCAAGAGATACAATCAACACAGGCTGTAAAATATTTTCTACAATCTGTCTGGATAATAAACGGCTTACGGGAAATATCCAGAGGATATGGGAAAGGACTCCTATCCATATAACTATTACCACGAAATGTCCCGGCTCTTTAAACCATGTTCGATATACATAAATAATAATTACTGTTACCAGTATACCTGCAATGAATGTTATGAAAGACTCAAAAAGGGCTTCTTTTTTATATCCTTCACTTCTTTCCTTCATAGTACTGGCCAGTCCCTTTTCCAGTGCATCACGCCATAAACCTGCCAGTATACTTACGGAAGTATTGTTAGCAGAAGCATCGCTATTTGTGACAGAAAGAATAAAAATGCCCTGAGCCTCCAGGACAGGACTTCCTTCAATTATTTTAACTACTACATAAGTTGGTTTATCTGTCCTCTGAATTACAGCTTCAAGCCTGTCTACAATAATACCTGCTCTTTCAGAGGCACTCAGACCCGAGTCGGCCACTACATTGATAATAACTCTGTTATTCAGCATAACAGGTGCTTCCTCCGGTTTCCGAGTGGCAACAGGTACCGGTGTATTAAAAACTGTCGGTGTCGGCACAGGAGTAGGAAAAACAGTCGGTGCATGAGTAGAGGAAACAGTCTTTAATGGTGAAGGTGATTCTTCCACCTGTTTCTCCTCCTGCGTTACAGATGGTGTCACAGGTGCCGAAACAGGGGTCATTTCTATTACTTCTGCCCTGTATCCCTGTAAGGAACAGAGTATGAGCAATAATATTATTAAAGGTTTTATAAAGTATTTATTCATAAAATTACCTCCATAAATAACCGTCCGCTACTGACAGGATATAAAATTAAACATACTTTTTTAATATCCTCTCAAAACAGGGAAAGATTTTAATATTACCTGTAGTCCCTCAGGAAGTATATTACTGAGGTGAGCATAAATAATCCAACTTTGATTGTTACTATTCAGAATCCTGATGGCATTATATTTTTTCCTGAGACAATAAATGTCGAAAAAATTAAAAAGGATCAGATATATGGACTGACGGTGTTTACATTAAAGCCGGTTTAGAAAGAGAAAAGACAGCTCTTTTATGTGTAATAGGAGTAAAAGAAGATGGCACAAAAGAATTATTATCTATAGGAGAAGGCTATAGAGAGAGCACTGCATCCTGGTTAGACGTATTGAGAGATCTTAAAAAGAGAAGTCTGAATAGTCCGAGATTGGCAGTAGGAGATGGGGCACTTGGTTTCTGGTCAGCTTTAAGAGATATATATCCCTCATCTACTACCTGTCTTGTGTAATATCCATTATACTTTGCGCAATTTCCTCCTCCGCATATGGGACAGCTTTCTTTAAATTCCTCTGCTATTTCGTCAATCTTCCCGCTATTGACTTTTTTTCGATACTCTGATAATTTCATATAAATTAATATTTGTATAATTGGTATTTTACCTCTTACGGGTAAAATGCCAATATATTTTTTTCTATCTGGTTACATTTTTCTTTAAAATTTTTATTATCTTTATTTT
>JBEHWP010000253.1:0-8329 GCA_040217665.1 Vulcanimicrobiota bacterium | reverse complement strand
TATCAAAGATGTTCTCTATAAATATGCAAAATATCTGCCAAAGGTTATTTTCTTTTTTTTATATTGTTATAATTCGCAACAGTGGTCTACTTTTAGAAAATAATTAAATATATATTTTTTTATAAAAGTGTACCATTTATGAGTAAAGCTATTTTTTAAATATAAAATGGTACATGGAGACATTGTTTTTGCTGTAAACAGAATAACCGGTGTATAATAAAAGTGTACCATCGGACTATACGTTCACATGGAACATTGTACGAATGAAATTCTCTGATTTTTATTTATGCAAAACAACAATCTCAGTTAAATCAGTCTTCCTTGAAAATATTATATTCTTTAATTTTTCGATAGATAGTATTACGGCTTAATCCCAGAAATGCAGCGGCAGCCGCTTTTTTCCAGTTGCTTTTTTTCAGGGCGTCTCTGATTACTGTTTCATCAATTTCTCTTTTGTTGTTACCTGAAGAGAGGGGAAATTTCTTTAAATCCTTCGGAAGATTATCCATGGTAATTATTGTATTATTGGAAAGTATAAAAGCATGCTCAATTACATGTTCAAGTTCTCTTATATTACCGGGCCATGTATACTGGAGAAAAAGTTTATGAATATCTTTTGATATACCCTTGATATTCATATTGAATTTTATGTTGAACTTTTTGATAAAGTATTCAACCAGAATCGGAATATCATCCCATCTTTCTCTGAGAGGAGGCAAATTTATTTCCACTACTTTTAATCTATAATAAAGGTCTTCACGAAATTCACCTGATTTAATCTTTTTCTCTATGTTCTGGTTTGTAGCTGCTATGATACGAACATCAACCTTTACCGGTTTATGGTCTCCCACTCTTTCAAATTCCATTTCCTGAAGAACTCTGAGAAGACGTACCTGTAAAGCAGATGACGTATCTCCGATTTCATCTAAAAATACCGTTCCTCCGTCTGCTATTTCAAAACGGCCTGCTTTGTCTCTGATGGCTCCTGTAAAAGCTCCCTTTACATGGCCGAAGAGTTCACTTTCAAGTAAACTCTCAGGTAAAGCCGAGCAATTTACTTTGACGAGAGGCTTGTTTCGTCTCGGACCGTTATAATGCAGGGCTTCTGCTATTAATTCTTTCCCTGTTCCACTTTCTCCGGTAATAAGAACAGTGGTAGAAATATCTGAAAGTTTTTCTACGAGACCATAAATTTTTTGCATTTTTTCATTTTTACCTATCATATTATGGAACTTTTGTCTTTCCTTGAGTTCTCTTTCCAGTTCATATAATTTTGTCTCATCTCTTATTACCATGACTGCCCCGCAGAAATCACCGCCAGTATCTATTAAAGGAGTAATATTTAAAGTGACAAATTGTCTGGAACAATATTTATGATGACATTCTATACGGTATAATTCAAAAGATTGTCTTTCTTTAATGGTTTTATTGATTGTTTCAGAACATTCTCTGCTACAATGTATTGTTTCGTCGTTAAAGTTCTTGCCTGTACAATGCTCAGACAGGCCACATATATGTCTGGCAGAATCATTCACTCCCGTAATATTCAAATCTTTATCGATGGTAATAATTCCATCTTTTACACTCTGGAAAATTGCCTGAAGATGTTTGCCGTATCTTTCTTTCTCCTTTACTATTTCTCTGAATTCCAGAGCTTTTCTGGTAAGATGAAGGAGTGTTTCTTTTTCAACCGGTTTTGTTATATAGTCAAATGCGCCGAGGCGAACAGATTCTGATGCAGTATTGACTGTGGGATAACCGGTGATAATTATAACAGGGCAGATTATATTCTTATTTTTTAATGTCCTTAAAAAATCCAGTCCTGTCTTTCTCCCTAGTAGAATATCTGCAAAGATTACATCAAAATGTATGTGAGAAACTTTCTCTAAAGCCTCTTCATAATTGTAGGCAACCTCTACATTATATCCTGCGTCTATGAGAAAACATTCGAATGTATAACACAGAGATTGCTCATCGTCAACTATTAATATATAAGGCTTCATCAATCATTCCTCCTGACGGTAAATAAATTATAACTTTTGTAAATTCTCCTTCAACGCTATCAATCAATATTGTGCCTCCATGATCATTTATAATACCGTAGCTTATACTTAACCCCAGTCCCGGTCCTTCCCCTAACGGTTTGGTTGTAAAAAAAGGATTAAATACTTTATTTATTATATCGGCAGATATACCGGGACCATTATCAAAAAAAGTAAGTTGACCATAAGACTTTTTGTTTATAACTTTCTCTTCTACCTGGAATTTAATTGTTTTCTCATGATTTTTATTGTATTTTTTATTCAGTGCATACTGTGCATTTGTTAAAATATTCAGAAATACCTGCTGAAGCAGTGTTGGTCTCGCAGGTATGGGAGGGAAATTATCCGGAATATTTACTATCAGGTTAATGTCGTTTTTTATCAAGTTGGCCTGAATAAGGGAAATAGTAGCGGAAAATAAGGTGTTTATAGAAACAGGGACTTTCTCCTCTCCGGCAGGCCTTGAAAAATCTAACAAATTCTTTACTATAACTGCAATACGATGGCTCTGAGCCTTGATGATCTGTGAAAAATTGTATTCTTTACTATCTTTATTAACTCTGTCATTAAGTAACTGGGCACAGTTTATAATACTGTTCAGAGGATTG
Source organism: Vulcanimicrobiota bacterium (assembly GCA_040217665.1). Lineage (GTDB taxonomy): Bacteria > Vulcanimicrobiota > SpSt-956 > SpSt-956 > JAKJGF01 > CALARM01. Next base: position 5,679 of record JBEHWP010000253.1, on the reverse strand, counting down.
TTAATTTCATGAGCCACTCCTGCTGCCAGTTCTCCTATTGATGCCAGGTGGTATGTTCTGAATGCATCTTTCTGTAACATCATTTTCTCCGTTATATTACTGGCTATAAGGAGCAGTTGATTTACATGTCCGTCATCGTCTTTTATGGGGTTAACTTTTATGTTGAAATATTTGTTATCAGGTGTTATAATCTGACTCTTCTGTGTCTGGCCGGTAACGAAGGTACTTAATACAGGGCAGTTTTCGCAGGAAAAACAATTGAAAAAATCCTGACATTTTTCACCTGCAGAATTACAATATGATTTTGCAATGGAATTTGCCCATAAAATAGTCAGATCAGGGGATAATACCAGTACAAGATCCTGTATGGCCTCAAGAAAGGTCTGATATTCCTGAGAAAGTTTTCTGTAATTACTCTCGCTGGCCCTCAAAATTTCAGATGTTTTCTTATGCATTATGGCATTTACAAAAACATTTCCCACCATTTTAATAAGTTCTATATCTTCCTTTACCCATGATATTTTACCCTGTAACCGCTCAAAGCCGAGCAATCCTATAATAGCTCTGTTATATACAAGAGGTAACATGAGAATAGATTTAATCTCTGAGGCCAGTGACTCTGTATCATGAAACATGGTTGTGTCAGGAATATCAATAATTTTAAATTTTTTGAGCTTTTCAATAACCCATGGTATATCTTCAATCCCCATACTTACAGGATGTTCGATATTTATTTCCTTATTATACCAGTTATATACATTTTTGATTATTTTATTTCCCTCCATAAAGTGAATATAACTTCTGTCTATACCTATAAATTCACATATCAATTGCAGTGTATGTTCTATTTCTCTGTCGATATTGGCCGGTTCGATATTGATAAATTTTGTAGATATGGAACCAAAAAATTTTTCTACTTTAAAACGATAAATTAAGGCATCCCTGGCTTTTTTACTTTTTGTTATATCTGTATAGGTACCTACTATTCTTTTTATTTTTCCTCCTTCATATCTTTCCACTACTTTGCCTTTCGAAGCAATCCACTTCCATTTTCCTGATTTTGTTTTCAGCCTGTATTCTAAATAATATCTATTTTTATTACCTGTTAAATAATAAAGAAAACTTTTTTCCACATTATGTCTGTCTTCAGGATTAATCAGCTCAAACATAGTTTTATAATTCCATACAAATTCGTAAGGTCTGTAACCGAGAATAGTAAAACACCTTGGACTGTAGTAAATATTGGCCTGTGCTATGGCATCAGGCAACATAACATCATATGGAATTTTTATATCCCACAGTCCGTCACTTGTTCCTTCCAGAGCAAACCTGAGTCTTTCTTCACTTTCTTTAAGTTGAACATTTTTATTCCAACCTTTTATAAGTGAGTTTGTGAGACAGTAAAGATGTTCTCTGTCAAATGGTTTTCTTATATAATATATATCCTGTTGTAAATTTTCCATTATATTTTTGAATGATATATCAGAGTAGCCGGTAATAATGATGATAATGATATCAGCGTCGATGTGTCTCAGCTCTCTTGCTGTATCAAGTCCATTCATTACAGGCATGTGCATATCCAGAATACACAGAGGGATTCTTCCACTCTGTTCATATATATGTTTTAAATATTCAAGTAGTTTTACTCCGTTTTCAAAGGTTACTATATTAAAATAATTGTCTAAAAATCTTTTTTTTAATATAGATGCATATAAGTTTAAAGTAGCCGGTTCATCATCTGCTATAAGTATGGTATTGTAATACATATTGTTTGTAATCCAGGAGAATCTGTGTGCGGCAGCCTTCCCCGTGACATCCTCCTTCCCCTCTGTGTTGTAATTTCTATGTTATCTATTTATTACAGGAAATTAACACCTGAGAATTTGAAATATTGAATGACCTATTACCGTGTATAAGCCATCAGGCCAGAAAACCACGAATTGTCAAGGCTTTATTGCAGGTTGTTCCCGGAGATGCAGTAAAGATTTTAGTTTCATCCACAGGATAATAATTTTACTTTTTATCATACTGTAACTGTTCCTTTTACTTTCTGTTTTTTTGCCGTTGCCACCTGAACCAGAAGGTTCGTCAGGCAGAAGAATTACATTATGTTTGACCGGCGACGGCCCTTCTTCTTCTTCTTTTTTTAACCACTCTTCCGGAATGAAAGCCTTACATGTATCAACCTCTATTGATGTCAGTGCCTGTTTCATTTCCATGATGTTATTATATCTTTTCCTTGCATCCACTTCCATGGCTTTAAATATTATATGTTCCAGTTCGAGAGAGATTTTTTGATTTAATTCTCTGCAGGAAGTTAGATTCATTGACTGAAAGATTCTGTCTACAGCATCAGGAGGAGGTGTCTTTGTGGTAAGAAAATAAAGTGTGGCACCAAGAGAATAAATATCACTTTTTTCATCTGTCTGTGCTACATATTGCTCCATAGGTGAATAATGCATCTTTGCAGTCCTGGCTATGGCAAGTGTTCTGGATTTTGGATCGAAAAGTTTTGAAATGCCGAAATCTATCAGTTTTAAATGGCCCTGCTCCGATAATATTATATTTTCAGGGCAGAGTCCTCTGAATATAATAGGCTGTGGTTCCCTGGTATGTAAATATTCAATTACATCACAGAGTTCCATAGCCCATTTAATAATAACCCCTTCATCCAGATATCCTTCGATGGTACTGACAATACCGGATAATTTCTTTCCTTTTATATACTCCATAACGAGATATTTTTTTTCATCTACATCGAAGGCATCTTCAATATCGGGGAGATTTACATGTTTCAGCCTCAGAAGCAGTCCCGCTTCTAATTGAAATTGTTCAATAATCTGTTGCTTTTCTGCAACATTTAAATTATCAACAAGGAGTTCTTTAATAATAATATCTTTCTGAGTCTGTATGTTTTTACCTCTGTATATTCTGCTTACGTGGCTTTTAGTAACAATTTTGTTAATAAAATAAATACTTCTGAGAATGGTTCCTTTTTCCAGCATTATACTTTTTGAACCACTCTGTTCATTCAGAGGATACATAATATATAAGTTTGCAGTTTATTTCACAGTGACACTGTTATCTCATTTATTATATCATATCTTTCTCATATAGCAATTATTTTTTTAAGATTTCCGGGAAAGCTATATGTCTGGCTATACATAAAGATCTCTCTGCCCTTTTTGTATCTTCTCAAGCATATTTCTGACTTTTTCTCTTGTTCCTTCCTGCTCTATATCTTTTTCTATCATGTTATTTATGAGATTAAACCCGTCTTCTTTCAGAGAAGAATCGGCAAAATCATAGAGATATTCAGAGAAGGTTGTCATGGCATTGGGCAAACAGTGTAATTTTATAAGCCCTGGTTTGGCAAGATCCATAAAATCTTTTCCCACTCTTCCGAGTCTGTAACAGGCAGTGCAGAAAGACGGTATGTAACCATGTTTTACTATATCTCTGATAACTTCTGCTATAGGTCTTGTATCTCCCAGAGCAAACTGTTCTTCTTCCGCATCTTCTGCACCGTATTTACCATGTTTATATCCTCCGGGGTTTGTCCTTGAACCGGCAGAGATCTGAGATATACCGAGTTCAAAAGCATCTCTTCTCATAGCAGAGTTTTCTCTTGTACTCAATATAATACCGGTATATGGTACAGCAATTCTCAGGACTGCTATTATTTTCTTGAAATCTTCATCTGAAACTGCATATGGAGGATGGTAACTCAGTTCAGAGCCGAGTGCAGGCTCGATTCTGGGAACAGATATCGTATGAGGGCCAAGACCGAATGTTGCTTCCAGATGCCTTATATGGCTCAGAAGTGCCAGAATTTCATATCTCCAGTCATAAAGACCGAACAGAACACCTATCCCCACATCATCAAATCCTGCTTCGAATGCTCTGTCCATAGCTTCAAGTCTGTAAAGATAATTCGCCTTGGGCCCTTTAATATGAAGTTTTTTGTAAGTTTCCTCATGATATGTTTCCTGGAATAACTGATATGTTCCTATATTACATTTATGTAATTCTTTGAATTCTTCTACTGCCAGAGGGGCTATATTTACATTAATTCTTCTTATATTACCTCTGTCGCTTTTTACAGAATAAACTGTTTCTATTGATTTAAAGATATATGACAGACCTTCATTTGTATAGGATTCTCCTGCTACAAGAAGCACTCTTTTATGTCCCTGTGAAAGAAGAACTTCTACTTCTTCTCTTATTTCATCCTGATTGAGAGCTTTTCTTATGAGATCCGGATTTGCTTTGCGAAAGGCGCAGTAAAGACATTCGTTATTGCATAGATTTGATATGTAAAGAGGTGCAAACAGAACGAGTCTGTTTCCATAGATTTCTTTTTTTATCCATACTGCTGTTTTATATATCTGCTCCAGGAGAGACCTGTCTGTCACCTTTAAAAGGGTAAGTACATCATTATAATCTATTCCTTTTAATTCTTTAGCTTTTGCAAGAATCTCAGAAATTTTACCGGGTGAAATATCAATTTTCTTTTCAATTTCTTCAAAGATTCTTTTGTTGTCTATAATGTTATTCATATATTACCTTCTTTCTTGCTTTATTCACTATTGACTTTGTATGCGTTTTTTAAAATGAACGGGATCTCCCGGTTCGTCAAAAGCTATTTCATCACCTGCACTTATTACTCTGTTTTCTATACAGGATTTACACTCACCTGGCATTTCTTCAAGGCATGGTTTATTATCATAGAGCTGATAGCTTTTTTTGTATTTTACCGGTGTAATATTTGGCATAATTACATTTGCACCGCATTTAAGCCCCATTTCTCTTCCCAGAGGGTTTATTGTCTGCAGTGCAGTTGTTGAAGCAATATTTACATCCTGAAGATATATTCTGGTGAGGGCTATCATTTTTAATGATAGTTGAAATCTTCTTTTAATTTCTTCATCTGTATTTAATGCTATAAGGGGGGCATCTTTATGAGGAAGATATGGTCCCATACCTATCATATCAATATCCATATCTTTAAAAAATTGTATATCTTCTATGAGATCTTCTTCCGTCTGGCCGGGAAGTCCTATCATTACTCCCGTTCCTGCCTGATAACCTGCTTTCTGCAAATTCCTGAGGCATTCTATCCTCTCTTTAAGACTGTATCCTTCAGGATGAATCTCTCTGTAAATTTTTTCGCTCGTTGTTTCTACTCTGAGCAAATATCTGTTTGCTCCTGAGTCAAACCATCTTTTGTAGGTCTCATAAGTCTGTTCACCTGCACAGAGAACAATTCTTAATTTCCCTTCAGTTTCTTTATTTATCCTTTTTACAGCAGTACTGACATAATCAATAAACTCGCTGTCATTTCTTTCTCCTGATTGAAGTACAACAGAACCGTATCTGTTTTTCCATGCCCGGAGAGCACATTCTGTTATCTCTTCCTCTGTCATCATATATCTGTGCGGTGTGCTATCCCGTCTTATACCACAATAGTAGCAGTTTCTTGCACAGATATTACTGAATTCTATAAGACCTCTCAGGAAAACCCTGTTCCCTGTATATTTTAATTTTACTTCATAGGCCATTTCATAGAGTTTTTCAAGTTCTTCCTCATCCTTAATCTTCAGCCAGTAAAGTAAATCTCTTCTGTCAAATTTGTTCATAAAATTTTTCACGCCTCACTATAATAAATATTCTTGTGTT
>JBEHWP010000252.1:0-8329 GCA_040217665.1 Vulcanimicrobiota bacterium | reverse complement strand
CTTGAATATTTTTTCCATGAATGATATAATTCGATAAATAAAAGTGAAATTATGTACAAAACTATTAATGAAAAGGGGAGTTTATATATGATAGAAGTAAAACTTGACGATCTCGTAAGAGGGCCTGCAAAAGACACAGGTGTTTTTGATAAGGTCATACTCGGTTTTCAGGCTCTTTTTCCTGTAAAAGAAGGGGAAGCTCTTCACAGTGCAATTCAGACAAGTTTTGAAACAGGTCTCAAAATAGGTTATCAGGCAGGAAAATATTTTTCTGAATTTGAGAAAAAGAGTAATGAAATAGCTAAAATAAGTATTGAAACTTTGAAGAATTCCATAGAGTCGGAACAGAAATTACTGGAAAAAAGAAAAGACTATGATACGGTAACATCAATCAGGTCTGAAGAAAAGAAAAGTTGACTTTTAAGAGTTAAATGATATAATTTTATATGAAAGATATGCCATAACATAAGTTGCTTACATACTTTCTGGTAGCAGACTTTAAGTCTGTCAGGTTCGACTCCTGTAATAAACAGCAACTTTAACTTGCATATCTTTCAATTTTATAGAACTGATAAAGATAAGCCGGGGAGGTAAAATCTTTGAAAATCATATTAATTGACGATGATGTAGAATTGCTCGAACTCGTGGATGAATTTCTTTCATTTAACGGAATGGAAGTTACAACCTGTCCGTCAGGTAAAGAAGGCCTTGCTATGCTTGAACAGGAAACATTTGATGTGGCAGTCCTTGATGTAATGATGCCGGGTATGAGCGGTCTTGATGTCTTGAAAAAAATAAGCAGTGATTTCAGTTATCTTCCTGTAATAATGCTTACTGCAAAAGGCGAAGAAATAGACAGAGTCGTAGGTATAGAACTCGGTGCAGATGATTATATGGTAAAACCTTTCAGCTCAAGGGAGTTACTGGCAAGAATAAAAGCCATAGGAAGGAGAAAAGAAAAATTAACTGCTGTAAAAGAACCGGAACAGGTGATAGAAACCGCTCCGATGAGGGAAGTAGAACTTGATGAAAAAAAGAGGATTGCTATAGTCCGTGATAATGTAATAGAATTATCTGCTATAGAATTTGACATATTAAATATTTTTATTATGAACAGGGGGATAGTTCTATCAAGAGACAAACTCATGGACCTTGCCAGGGGAAAAGAATTTATAGCATATGACCGTTCCATTGATGTTACCATAAGCCGTATCAGGCAGAAAATAGAGAAAGATCCCCATGAACCTGAGTTGATAAAAACTGTATGGGGTGTTGGATATATATACACAGGGTAACATTCTGTAAGGAAATTATGATACCTTTAAAAATATCAAGACTTTATACAAAAATATATTTATATTTCCTTGTTATAATAGTTTTTATTGCTCTTATGGCACCTATGATATTGTCTTCAGGAAAAAAACCTGCTCATCTGGTAACAGGTGAAAAGGTGGGGACAATATATTCTTATCTTCAAAATAAAGCTTTTAAAAAAGAAACGTTCCCTGATGAAATGAAAGTATTTTCAGAACACTATAATTGTGATGTAATAATTTATAATGTAAAGGGTAATCCTCTTTATGGAACAAAATCTAAAAATCCACTTACTTCTTTCGCCTATGAAGAACTTCGTACAAGTCCTATATATATATTCGATTCTTTCGCTGAAAATAAAACTTATATAATTATTTCCATGCCAGAGACGTTTTATCCCTATGCCTATACAGGTTTTTTATTTGATTTTATTGAATCTTCTTTTTCAATAAGAGTGATTATTTCTTTTCTGATAATTTTAGTAATGATGTATCCTCTGGCAATGTACATTACAAAACCTCTGACAGAACTTACGCAGAAGGCCATAAAATTTTCAAAAGGAGATTTCTCCGATCTGGATAACAGGGTTAAAGTAAAAGGTAATGATGAAATAGCCAAACTTCATATAGCTTTTTTTTCTATGGCAAATGAACTTGTAGATATGATAGAAAAACAGAAGAATTTGATATCTGATATGGCTCATGATATAGGTTCTCCTTTAAGCAGGATGCAGGTTGCCGTAGATATAATAGAGAGCCAGCTGGATGCAGGTGATATGCCTCCTCCGAAGACTGTAAAGAAACTCTCGAAAAATATCAGAGAAATGGCGGCCCTTGCAAAGGAAATGCTTGATCTGTCCAGAATGGAGAAGGCTATAGTGTTGAATATTGAAAAAACTGATGTTTCTTCTCTTGTTAAAGATATAGTAGATGGGTTTCATAGTTTTATAGAAGAGAAACATTTAAAAGTAAATATCAGGGAAGAAGGTAATCTGAAAGAACTTTATCTGGATAAATTAAAAATAGAAAGGGTTATTCAGAATCTTCTGTCAAATGCCATAGACTATACAGTTCCGGACGGACATATTGAGCTTACGGTAAAAGGAGAACATGCTCATCTGACTTTTTCTATAAAAGATGAAGGGCCGGGAATAGCGGAAGAATATAAAGACAGAATATTTGATCCTTTCTTCAGGGCTGATAGTTCAAGGAGCAGAAAACTGGGAGGAACTGGTCTGGGACTTGCCATAGTGAAGAAGATGGTCATTATCCATGGCGGTAAAATCCGGCTGGAAAATCCGGGGGAAAAAGGAGCAATTATTACATTCAGTGTGTTATGTAAGAAACCTGAAGGAGTGAAAAGTGAGTAGTGAAAAGAACAGCACGTTACTTAATCTTCACTTTTCACTGCTCACTATTCACTCCTTCTATCCGGGGGTGTGTCAGTGAAAATCATATTAATCGATGATGATGAAGAATTACTGGAACTTGTAGAAGAATTTCTGTCTTTCAACGGGATTGAAGTTACTACCTGTACTTCAGGGAAAGAAGGCCTGGCCAGGATTGCACAGGAAAAATTTGATGTGGCAATCCTTGATGTAATGATGCCGGGTATGACAGGTCTTGAAGTTTTAAAAAAAATTAACAGTGATTTCAGTTATCTTCCTGTAATAATGCTTACTGCAAAGGGTGAAGAGATAGACAGGGTTGTCGGCATTGAAATGGGAGCAGACGATTATATGGTAAAGCCTTTCAGCTCCAAGGAATTACTTGCCAGAATAAAAGCCCTGGGAAGAAGAAAGGAAAAAACCCTTAAAGAAACAGAAGCGCCTCATGCAGAACTTGCTCTGATCTATGAAGTAAGCCAGGCTGTGAGCTATAAAGAGGACCTGTGTGAAATTCTGGTGATAATTTTAGACGCCATTCTTAAAGGAGTTAATTCCGAGAAAGGTTCCATAATGCTTGTTGATGAAGAAAGTAAATCACTTGTTTTAAGAGTTTTCAGAGATAAATATATAACAGATATATCGAATAAAAAGATATTTAATATGGGAGAAGGCATAGGCGGATATGTGGCTCAGACAGGTAAGGCTTTAATAGCCAATGACGGCTATAAGAATCCTCAGTTTCTATTGAGAGAAGAAAAAGATTATAGTATAAAAAATCTGATGTGTGTTCCCATGATAATAAATAACAGAGTCACAGGTATAGTTAATGTATCCAATAAGAATGATCTCACAGATTATAATGAAGGAGACCTGGGACTTGTTACAGCCCTGGTGTCACAGTTATCAGTAATAGTAGATAAAGCCCGTCTCCAGGAACTTGCTACGATTGATGGTCTTACAGGATTATATATGCGCCGTTATTTTCAGAAAAGGCTTGATGAACAGATTCTCTGTTCAAAGCGTTACGGACATGAATTTTCACTCGTAATGTTTGATATAGATTATTTTAAAAGAATTAACGATATTTATGGCCATCAACAGGGTGATATTGTTCTTATGGAACTGGCAAAGTTAGTCAAAGAGAGTATAAGAACCGGTGTGGATATCCCTGCCAGATACGGGGGAGAGGAATTTGCCATAATACTTCCCGAACAGAACTGGCAGAACGGAAAGAAATTTGCCGACAGATTAAGAAGAATAATAGAAAATCATGAATTTCCCGGACGTGAAACACTTCATGTTACAATAAGCGGAGGTGTCGGTTCTTACCCGCAGGACGGGCAGGTAAAAGATATGTTAATAAATATGACTGACAGAGCACTTTATTTTGCTAAAAATAAGGGAAGAAATCAGATATGGTCTGTCAGTGAAATGCTGGATTCTATATGAATTTTGTAACAAATCCTCCCGTAAAAGGTGGCAGTAGCAGAAAAGGAATTATAAATTTCCCCATATTAACCGGATAAATAATAAGAACAATCCAGCTTAATATTCCTGCAGTAATTGTAATTAAATTACCTGAAATCCAGTGATAATAATAAGTGTTCATAATGGTTTTTTTCGTTTCAGAAGTAACTTCCAGAATTGTGAATATAGAAAAAATAATATCATGAATTTATAAAAAAATAAACCCTCTGATAGCCGCAATCAGCTGTTACAATTTTTTACAATTTGAAAATATCTGAAATACTTCGAAAAACATATGAAACAAAGTTACGTTATTATATGAACATAAAATAAGTAAACAGGAGGACGTAACAATGTTAACAACAATAGAAATAAATCGTTTATCAGACATTTCAGAAGACGAACAGGTTGATATAGACAGAATTATTCAGGCGGCAGAAAGACTTCTCCAGACAGCCTCAATGGAAAGAAGCAGAATAAACTGTAATATGGTAAAACATAATTTTACGGAATCCGTAATGACCTGGTTAACAAAACCTTCACCGTTCTATGTGAAAAAATAAATTTATGTGAAGATCGTGAAGGGTGAAGAGTGAAGGGTGAATAGAAGGTAAATTCCCTTGAATAAAACTTTTTCTATAGAGAAAATAAATGAGGTGATTGTAATGAAAGTAATTTTTAATGAATATGTGTTTGAATATGTCCTGGTAGCCGGTTTTACTGTTTTAGCATCTCTGGTAGTTACCTTTGCCGTTTCATTGTTTTGAGGTTATAATAGTGTTGCATAAGAGTAATTTTTCCTGGTATTATAATAGAGCTGATGTTTTGTCTGTATGTAATATGTCAGTATTTTCATATAATGATGTGATACAAATGACCCTGAAAAAAAATGATCGGATTATGGTAATATTGCTGGTTCTCAGCTTTCTTATCCTTTTTATTGTGGCAGGAGAAGATCCTGAAGAATTCTCATCCTCTTCCTCACTGCCTCCTCCGCCTCCTGAAGCTATTGACAGTATTTTCCCTTCATATGCATTTGCCGGTTCTACATTTGTTCTTACGGTAATTCTGAAGGAAGGATTTGAACCTCCTTCGGAACTTCAGATCACCTCTGTGACAATAGGAAATATATCAGGAAAAAATATAGAAAGAGACACTTTAAACAGGTTAAAGATAAAAGCTGAATTTACCATTCCTCCTTCCGAAACGCCGGCATTTAAAGATCTGTCAGTAACATTTCCCGGCCCATTTAATCGTAATATAACACTTTCAAGACCTTCATTCTTTCAGATCAGGAGAACGGTGAGATGAATTTTAAATGTGATAAAATAGAGAAAATTTTAATAGTCATATTAACAGTTATTGCATTTATACTTAATTTTATATTTATCTCCCATGAAGGATACAGTAATCCCTATTATGCGGCAGCAGTAAAAAGTATGCTTCAGAATTTTCATAATTTTTTCTTTATTTCTTTCGATACAGGCGGTTATGTTTCTGTCGATAAACCCCCCCTCGGTCTCTGGATACAGGCAATCAGTGCTTATCTGTTCGGTTTTAACGGCCGGGCTTTAATTCTGCCTCAGGCTCTTGCGGGAGCCTTATCTGTCCCTCTATTGTATAAAATAGTCCTCATGACCTCCGACAGATTTGCAGCATTTATTTCAGCAATTGTTCTGACATTTACACCTGTTTTTGTAGCCGCCAACAGAACCAATAATCTGGACAGTCTTCTCGTTTTTACTACTTTACTTGCTTCCTGGTGTTTATTGATTGCAGTCAAAAAGAAAAGTTTTATATGGTTTATTTTTTCTATGTTCCTCATCGGTACAGGCTTCAACATCAAAATGCTTCAGGCCTATATGATAGTGCCTGGAGCATTTCTGACATATTTTTTATTTGTTCCGGGAAAGAAAAAAATTATTCATTTTATGGCATCTCTTGCTATTCTTGCTATATCATCTCTCTGGTGGGCTTTTCTTGTAGACATGACACAGCCTGATAAAAGGCCATATGTGGGGGGCAGCAGGACAAATTCCGTTATGGAACTTATGCTGTTTTATAACGGCATTCAGAGACTTTTACCCCCTCCGGGAGGAATGAATGACCTTCTCCTGAATATGCCGCCTGCCCCCGGTATGCCTCCGAACCCTGTCCTTGAAACAGGTAAACCGGGTATCTTCAGATTACTCGAAAGGCCTCTTGCCGGCCAGATAAGCTGGTTTATTATTATATCTTTTGTCTGCCCTCTTTATATATTTTTTACATGTAAGAAAGATGATAAATTTGTACATATATTCTACTGGTCTCTGTGTTTTGTCTGTATGGCCATGTATTTCAGTATATCCTCTTTTTTTCACAGATATTATCTTGTAATGATGGCACCTGCTATGGCTTATCTGACAGGGACAGGTCTTTCATGGCTATTCAGTGATATACACAAAAAAAAGTTGAGTCTTTACAATTTTTCTGCCCTGCTTTTAATCAGTATTTTGTCTCAATTTCTTATAATATCAAGATATGGCGGCTGGCCGTTATTTATTATACCTTCTGTCATTATTCTCTTTATTATTCCTCTACTTTTATTGATACTCTCTTATAAAAAAGAACATATGGCATTACTTTATGCTTCTTTTATAACAGGCATTTTAGCTATTATGATTGCCCCTGTCTCCTGGAGTCTTACCCCTTTAATTTTCGGAGGCGATCCGCGATTACCACATGCAGGGCCTGAACTTGCCGAACATATGAGGCCCCCTGATATGTTTTCCTCTTCTTCTGTTATGGTTGATTTTTTAAAGAAACACAGAAATAATGAAGATTTTTTAATTGCTGTTCCTGACGCGAATATTGCTTCTGATATTATTCTGAAGTCCGGTGAACCTGTTCTGTCTTACGGAGGTTTTAACGGTATAGATAAAGTTTTTTCACGGGAACAATTTACCGAAGTCATAGAAAAAGGGAAGGTTCGCTTTGTTATGATCCTGGATATGGATAGAAAAGATAATTCATCATTCCCGCCGTCGCCGACAAAAATTCAGGAAGATATAATAAAATGGGTTTTAGAACATGGGAAAGAAGTTCCTCCTGCAGAATGGAAAAGCGGTAAAACCAGTAAAATACCTTTACGAATATTCGATATGAAGCTATAGACAAAATTTTGCAACCGGTTAACTTCATAAATTCTGTGAAAATATTCCTGTGAAAAATTAATGCCTTCTATCCTGTTCCATTGCTTTTCTTATCTTTCCTGCAAGTTCCCTTGTAGTGAAAGGTTTTTCTATAAAGATCATCCCTTCTTCAATTATAGTGGGATGTGTCAGCACACTGGCAGTATAGCCTGACATAAAGAGGCATTTTATATTACCATAAACAGACAGAATCTTTTTAGCCAGATCTGTACCGTTCATCTCCGGCATTACTATATCGGTAATAAGCATATGTATTTTGCCTGAATAATTTTCTGCTATTTTCAGCGCATCTCCGGGGGTACCGGCAGCAAGCACCATGTATCCCAGCCTTTCAAGCATGATTTTAATCATATTCATCATGTCATGTTCATCTTCTACCAGAAGAATTGTTTCCGAACCTTTTTGAATGACCCCTTCTTTTTTAACGTCAGAATCCTTTATGTTTTTTCCGTAGAAACGTGGTAAATATATTTTAAATGTGCTTCCCATTCCAGGTTCACTGTATACATCGATAAATCCATTATTCTGCCTTACTATGCCGTATACTGTGGCAAGACCCAGGCCTGTCCCTTTCCCAATCTCTTTTGTTGTGAAAAATGGTTCGAATAAATGTTCTTTAACATCTTTCTCCATACCGCATCCGTCATCAATTACGGAAAGTTTTACATATTCACCGGCCCTGAAATCTGTACTATATGTATGAACTGCATTGTCGAACATTATATTTTCCGTCATTATCGTGATTTTTCCCACTCCTTTTATCGCATCTCTTGCATTTACACAGAGGTTTGCAATAATTTGATCTAACTGGGCAGGATCTATCAGGACAGGCCAGAGATTTGCACCTGGCATCCAGATAAGATTGATGTCTTCTCCTATAAGACGTCTTATCATTTTGAGCATACCCGATACTGTATCATTTATATCCAGCACTCTGGGAGCAATATTCTGTTTTCTGGCAAAAGCCAGA
>JBEHWP010000251.1:0-8334 GCA_040217665.1 Vulcanimicrobiota bacterium | reverse complement strand
AATATTTTGCGTCTATATAATTTATAACTCTCTTTTAATACGGCATATCTTTTCCTCCAGAGCCCGGACAGGGACAGGATCGTGTTCCATATTTTTTGGGTCCCAATTTACCTGTTGCGGTACTAACAATTTGCCGGAGTTGTTTTTCTTTCAGTACTAAGTTATGAAGTATAATATAAAGGATTTTATTCCTGTTACGTCGAAATTTTGTAAGATAACTATACTTTTGCATTTTTTTTACAAAGCCTTATGCCGCCTTATAGAGGCGCACGGCTGTGCGCCCATACAGAGTAACGGTTTTTCAAAATTCTGCAAAAGTATTGTAAGATAAAATAAAATTTATATAAAAAAATGTTTGAGAGAAGAAAGATGAAAAAGTTATTTAAAAAATCCGGTTTTACACTGATTGAACTTATGATTTTTATTGCTGTTCTTGCAATAATTATAGTCATAGGTACAGGCACTCACAGGTATTATCAGTGGCTTACAAAAGAAAATAACTACAGTAACGCCGTCCGGCAGATGAAACTTCAGAAAAAAATTCTCTCCAGCCTCCCTTTTGACAGTCTTCCTCCTGAGATTCTTCCTGTAGAAACAGATGGCAGAGTTAAACTTTCCAATATGGATATAGTCCCCGGCAGTGTGACAGTGTTTACCCGGAAAGACGGAGAAGGTACTTATAACATTGCACTGCATAATAAATCCTTTAAGGTAGATGAAAAAAAAGGCATTGTTACAATAAGAGACACCTGTTATAAAGGTAAAAAAGTTTTTGTGAAATACAGTTTTCTTTTGACTGACAGGGGAGAAGCTGCTACTGTTCCTTTAAAAGAACCTTATAAAATAAGACTCTTAAATAATCCTGTCAATGTAATAATAAAAATGGAACTTCTGGAAGGAAATAATTTTACACTTATATCTTCAAAGTTTTATAGAATTAAAGAAGGAGCAAAAGAAGTTATAATAGATAAAAAATATGCAGGTAAAGTGGTACGTGTAACCTATACCGGCAGTATGGTCAGAAATATATGCACAGGAGAATTTTTATATGATGATCTTACACCTGCACAGGAAATGACACGGTTTAAAATGATAAAAATTCTGGAAGATTACAGGAGCCTGAAAAATATTGAAACTGCTCTTTTAGTGGTGAAAAGATGATGAGAAAAGAATCTGCTTTTACACTTATTGAAATTACGATAGTTCTTGCATTGCTGGTCCTGACTCTTTGGCCTTTCTATCTTCTCGGTGTTTATTCCTACAGGCAGTTTATCAAAGTTCATCAGGAAACAGCTATGAAAACAGATGTGGTAAATATAAAATTAATGATAGAAAGTGATCTTGCAAGAGGCGGAAATTTTTCCATAAATTCCGATTATCACGGTATAAAAATAAAGGTTTCCGGTAGAGAAAAAACTTATTTATTTAAAGATGAAGCCATTTATTTAAAGAATGGCAGTAAAGATGTAAAACTTACCGGATATCCTGTAAATGATGCACTGTGGTTTTTTGATGAGAATATCATTTTCATGAATGTAGAGTATAGATATAAAACTGTAATCGGCTCCGAGAAATATTTTAAGGTTATAAGGGATATTGAACTATGAGGAACAGGGGAAATCAAAAAGCTATATCATTATTGATAGTAGTACTTCATTTTGCAGTTTTTATATTGTTTATTGAATTTGCTTTCTACGGACTTTTCGGCCATATCTTTCACAGGGTTAATTATGAAAAGAGAAAACAGACTGCAGTAGATCTTATGGAAATGGGGCATGTGTATGCAGTCAATACAGGGTATACACTTCCCGGAAGAAATCTGAAAGTAGATGAAGAAGGTACCTTTAAAAGACATACCTATAAATCTCCGTCATTGATTAAAGACGGATATTTTACTCTGGAATATTATTATTTTCAGGGCTCTCCTGTGAAGGTAATATGTACGGGATATTTCGAGGGAGTCAGATATTCCGGACAGATAAAGTGAGTTTTTTATGACACTTATTATTTTTATAATCACAGGCACAACCATAATTGTAGGTGCCTATTATCTTGTAAAATTTATAAAGAAGTCCTTTGTAGCCGCAGGAGGAAATACTTCTGCAGCACCTGTGAAATTGTTTGATTTTATCTTATGTTTTACCTGGGATTCCTTATGGTATGACAGCTGGGGCCTTCTCCGCGGCAGGGGACTGTATACGGATCTCTATTTATTTAATAACAAACTTCTTCAGATGCTCAGGCTGAATCTGCCTCTGTCCCATGCTGTTTCCCTTATACTTGGCGAGGGATTTGGCCCTTCGATTACTCTTAAATTTTCTCCGCTCCAGAGGCCTTTAAGAAGGGTTTTACGGGAACTTCAAAGAGGTAATTCTTTTTCTGCATCATTAAAAAAAGAGAAATTTTTTATACCGTACTTTTATATAAACATGATTGAAACAGGAGAAAGGCAGGGTAATCTTATAGCTTCAGTGGAAGTACTGGACGGATATTTGAAATCACAGAAAGAATATATCTCCCATTATGCCCATACAATCAGTTATACTCTGGTACTTATATTTATAACTTTCTCAGTAGTATTATTCAATATAACTTATATAATGCCTACTTTTGTAGACTTATTTGAAGGTATGAATATTACTCTCCCTGTCTATACAAAAATGTTAATATATGTTACTAAATTATGGAGGAATCCGGTCACCGCCCTGCCGGTTAATCTGATTATATTCGGTGTTATTCTTCTGATTTTATTTCATAGATGCGGCCTTATTAGAAACAGGCATGATCGCATATATACGAAGATCCCGTTTTTTTCAAGTCTTGTCAGAAATCATGAATATATAATATTCTGTCGTGTTATGAGCGGTCTTTTAAAGAACTGTGTGCCTCTGGATAAAGCCATTAAAACTGTGGCAGACGCCATGGGGCTTTATTTTTATTCATATAAGCTTTCTTCTGTCATATTAGAACCTTCATTGAGAAATACACTGGATAAAACAGGTATTTTTGACGATACATTCCTTTTTATGGTTTCTCTGGGAGAAAAAACAGAAAATCTTCCCGAAGTTTTTAATGAAATGGCAGAATATTATGAACATGATTATTCAGTAAAAATAAAAAATTTGTTTAAAATATTAGAGGTCTTATTGACTCTTTTAATTGGCCTGTTTATAGGCTGGGCTATAACAGGCATGTTTTCACCCATTGTTTATCTTGTAGTTGAAATGGGCAATGGGATTTTCAAGTAAATATTTTAGAAAAGAAATTCTACATGTGTCCCGTCACGCGTTACGCGTCACGATCCCTGTTAACAGGAGTAATATATATGGATAAAACAAGAGAACTCATATCTTTTACTAAAAATCTCTATTATCTTACGAAAATGGGAGCAAACCTTACTGAAGCCTTTGATAAAATCAGGAAGAATATTTCAGATAAATCTTTCAGAGATGGCGTGGAAGGTCTTAAAGTAAACATGGAAAAGGGTGCTTCTCTTTCGGAGGCAATGAAGGAAGAGTCAAAGGTTTTTCCGCCTGATTATGTGAATATGGTTGAAGCGGCGGAAAAAACTGATAGTCTCTCTGCCGTTCTTTACGACCTGTCAAAATATCTGGAAACAGTCGAATTGACAAGAAGTCAGGTTAAATCTGCAGCTTTTTATCCATGTATTATTATTAATTTTGCTTTTATCTTTTTATTCTTTATCTATTATGTTTTTTCCGATATACTTTTTAACCAGTATGTTAATTTCTCAGTTCTTACAGCACAGGAACTTGACGGAATGTCACGTTTGTTTATAAATATCGGGAAAATACTTTACAGTCCTGCTTTTCTGGTAATTATGTTTCTGGCTGTTTGTTTTCTTGATGTAATAATCTTCAGCAGGTCAACAGCAGGAACGAATTTTTTTATTAAACTCCCTTTTATAGGAGAGATTTTTCGTAAAGCCTATATAGTCCGCCTGTCCCGTGCTCTCGGTTTCATGCTGAAACAGGGTATTACCCTGGATAAATCTCTTGAACTGGCGGCAAAAACATCAGATTCATCACAGGTAAAGAATATTTTAATGAAAGCTTCAGAAAAGGTAAGTCATGGTAAAAGTCTCGGAGATGCTCTGGAAGGGGTAACATTTTTTGATAATACCTTTTTATTTATGATAAGACATGGAGAAAAAACAGATACCCTTCCTTCAGCTTTATTTGACGGCGCAGATTATTATGAAGATGAAATGAAGATATTATATTCAGGTATGATGAAGTTTTCAGAACCTTTCTTTATTATAACTGCCGGTATAATCGTGGGTTTTTTTATAATATCTGTTTTTAAACCATTCTACGCCATAACAGGAGCCATATATTGATGTCCACTCTCATGTATGAAAACAGAAATTTTTTGAATATGGAAAGAATAGAAAAAGACGGTGAAAATCTTATATTGATCAGGAAAAATGTATCGGGTGAAAAAAAGACAGAGATAAACATGTCTCATATTACGAAAATAAGTGCTTCCAGGAAGATTTTCTCTTACTGTCTGGAGATTGAGAGTAATGAAGGTTCATGTATTAAATTCGGAGGTCTTGATGAAAAAGCCGTGGAAAATCTCAGACTTTCTCTGGGCTCTCTTGTAGAAATCCACAGTGCTTCTTCCGGTAAAACAATTACTCTGGAAGATGCCAGGAAAGAGAGCAAAAAAATACTTCAACACCTTGGAGAAGATTTTGACGGACGGTCTGTCATATCTTATCTTATAACACAGGCAGTAAAACTGGATTCCAGTGATATCCACATTACTCCCGGAAAAGAAAGTGCTCTTGTTCAGTATCGTATTGACGGACTTCTTCAGGAACTATCTTCTATTAAGTCAGAAGATTTTGAACGAATACTTGCCACATTGAAAAACCGTGCCGGTTTACCTTCCTATAAGAAATCAGTGCCTCTGGACGGAAGCTTTCACTTTGATGAGAATTCTTTAAATCTTGATGTAAGATGTGCCACTATACCGACACTCTTCGGTGAGAAAGCCGTTATGCGTATCTTAAATACGGATAAAAATCCCCTGTTACTTGAAGAACTGGGATTTTCTCAGGAAATGCTGGAAGATTATAAGAAATTAATAATAAATCCTCAGGGATGTATTGTTCTTACAGGGCCTGCCGGGAGCGGGAAAAGCACTACAATTTTTGCCTCTCTTATTCATAATTATAATGTTCAGGGACGAAAGGTAAATATTGCCACACTGGAAGATCCTGTTGAATATATTATAGAAGAATTCCAGCAGACCCGTGTCAATCCTGCTGCAGGTATGACCTTTTCAGAAGGCTTAAGATCTCTTCTCAGGCTCGATCCTGATATTATAATGGTAGGAGAAATAAGGGATCCGGAAACGGCCCATATGGCTATGAGAACTGCCCTTACAGGCCATTTAATATTTACTACCGTTCATTCCAGAGATTCTATCGGTGTATTTCCCAGGCTGATAGAAATGGATATAAAGAGCGGTCTTGTATCTTCCGCCATTACTGCAGTTCTTTATCAGAGGCTTGTAAGGAAACTCTGCCCTCACTGTAAGATAGAAATAAAACCTGATAAAGATACAGTGAAAAATATGAAATATGATGGTAATCTTTATACTTCCACCGGATGTATTCATTGTTCCGGCACAAAATATTCAGGAAGAACAGCTATATTTGAGCTTCTTACTGTAGATGAAATTATCTGTGACATGATCACAAAAAATGTTCCTTACAGAGAAATCCATGATTACTGCAGGGAAAAAAATATGAAGTTTTTAAGGGAAAATGCCATGGAAAAGGTTTACAATGGCATTACTGATATGGATGAAATTCTAAGAGTTTGCCCGTGAAGGTCGTGACAAAACCGGTCACAGGTAACCGGTAAATGTATTGAAGGTCGTGAAAACTATGAATGAAACAAAAGAACTGGCTGTTATTACAAAGAAACTGGCCTGTTTTTCCCGTCAGGCTATTCCTTTACATGAAGCAATAAATAATATAGAAGGAGATATAAAAAATAAAAAACTCAGGGATAATTTTGATAAGCTTTCACTTGTTCTGAAGAGCGGAAAATCTCTGTCTGACGCACTGGATGACTCACCTCCCATTTATCCTGTTCATATAAAGAAAATTATTCAGGGAGGAGAGAAAAAAGGAGAAATCGCTGAAACTCTGGAACAGATATCTTCATATCTGGTAGATGAAGAGATACTGGGGGCATCCGTATGCGGCAGAGGAATTATAATGCCTGTCGTACTTTATTTGAATATTTTTACAGCTCTTCTTATTTTAATAGTTTTTTTTATTTTGCCGACTTTTGTGGAATTATTTGAAGGTATCAACCTGGTTCTGCCTCTGCCTACCAGGATGATAATGGCGCTAACAGTATTTTTGCATATACCGGGCATATTACCGGCAATTATTGTATTGCTTCTTGCAGTGGATACATGTGTCTTTCTCCTCAATCCTGTTAAAAATTCTCTTCTCTATAACCTGCCTGTAACAGGTTCTCTGCTTAAAAAGTATTATTCTTTTCAGATTGCTTCGACAGGTGGTATGATGCTTGAAAAGGGTATTTCACCTGAGGAAGCATTTCTTCATCTTTCCAGAGGGATTACAATGGGGCCTGTAAAAAAATCTCTTAACACAATTTATGAGCAATTGAAATCAGGAGATAAACTTCATACGATCTTCGAAGTGCCGAAGTTTTTTCCAGACATATTCTGTTTTATTATGGCAAAGGGAGAAAGAGACGGAAATTTACCTGAAGCCATGAATAAATGTGCCTGTATTTTTAAAGAAGATCTGCTGAAAT
The DNA here is from genome assembly GCA_040217665.1 of Vulcanimicrobiota bacterium. GTDB lineage: Bacteria > Vulcanimicrobiota > SpSt-956 > SpSt-956 > JAKJGF01 > CALARM01. The sequence goes on along the minus strand of JBEHWP010000251.1, from coordinate 1,507 downwards.
TAGAAATAAAAGATATTACACAGCCGGGGCCGGTATTTGTTATCATAATGGGAAGTATTGCAGGGTTTATTGTTATCTCCCTTTTTATGCCTCTTTATCAGGTCATGGGAACTATAAGATAAGTTTTTACAAATTTTAACAAAAAAACAAATTTTTTAACATAATTATTTTAAAATATAGAGAAGAAGGGGGAATAGAAGAAGGTGAAAAGTGAAGGGTGAAGAGTGAAGAGATTTTATGAAGTATCAAAAAAATAGAAATCTCGCGTTACGCGTTACGAATCAAAGGAGGTTTTCATTGATGAAATTATTAACGGTCATTTTATCATTACTCATTTTATCTGTTATTATAAATACGGGATGCGGTGACAGTGGTACGGTAAACAGTCAGGTTCTTCTAACTCCTACTGTTTCCATAGATCTTATAAGGGAATGTGATTTAACAGTCGATCCTCTGGCAGACAGTGCTCTTCTTTCAGATGACCCCGAGGCTTTTATGGATGTTGAAGACATTATAAGAAATATGCCTCATGTGAAAGAAGTGGTGGCAAAGAAAGATGCCATGGTTGTGGAATATGACTGGGGCGGTATTGATGTATGGCTCGATCAGCCCACACCTCCCCCTGATGCTTCTTTAAGAATAAGTTCTTCTGCTTTTTCATCGGAAGCTGATTTACTGAAATCGGTTGGAAATAAAAAGGCCATCATAATTAACGTCATTGCTGCAGATCCTGGATTTACCGGAGACCTTGAAAATTTGAATAAGATGGAAACATATCTGAAAAATAAAGGTTTTTCTGTAACAAGAAGCAATGATGGGACAAATTCAGTGGAAAATTTTAAAAAGCTGAGTGATTACGGAGTTATAATATATAACGGCCACGGAGGCCTGGAAGACCTGTCATCCGGTTCTTATTACGGAATACAGTCAGGTGAATTATATGATAGTGAAAATATTTCCGATGAGAGAAAGGAAGATATGAAGAACAAAAGAGTCGAAGAATTCACTGTAACCTGGGGCACAGGCAGCACGAAAGGACCAAAAAGCTTCTGGGGTATAACAAATAAATATTTAGCTGAATATACTTCCGGTTATAATAATTCATTTTTCTATAATATGGCCTGTGAAGGTATGAAGAAGCCTAAAAAGGAGAATGTTCTTCCTCCTATGGGTCTTACACTTTCAGGACTTGGAAACGGCATATATTTCGGCTGGACAGAAAGTGTATCGCAATCATGTGATACAGGGGAAGTGTTTATAAAAGAAATGTGTGACGGAAAGACAGCAGGAACAGTTTATAAAAGCCAGAAATGGACAGATGCGTCACCGACTGCAGAATTAAAGTATTATCCAGTTAACAGTACTGCAGAGGATATCACATTTTGATTGTGTTTAAAAATGACAGGTGATTTTACATGAAAATGAAAATTAATTAAAAGTCTCAGGTTTTGGGTTCTGGGTTATAGGTTTCGGGTTTCGGATCTTCTTAACCCAACACCTATCACCC
>JBEHWP010000250.1:0-8348 GCA_040217665.1 Vulcanimicrobiota bacterium | reverse complement strand
AAAATATGGCATACACTCCTGTCCCTGTCCGGGCTCTGGAGGAAAAGATATGCCGTATTAAAAGAGAGTTGTAAATGATATAGACGCAAAATATTAACAGTCTGCAAAATCAGTTTGCCACACAACAGGATCATATCTTTTTCGGAAGAGTCCGGACAGGGACAGGTTTTAGAAATGGGTATGAACTTATCTGGAGCGGTACTTAGTCACGCGACTTCTGGTCTAGTCAATCTGAGCTTACAGCGAAAGCCTGCAAGCCCCCGCTATACCGCAGGAGCGGTTAGCGGTGGGTGGTTGACATCACAGCTAAATTATCGACCTGTTTCAGAAATCATTGATTTTATTAACAGACGTAATAATGTTTGATATTTCAGTTGACAGAAATGTCAAAAAAGCCACTGAGAAGATAAGTGAGATAATGTACAGTATTTTTCTGAGAGAATTTGATTATGCACAGGATTTTGATATTGCAGAACTTGAGATTGAGCTTGAAGGTGAAGGGAAATTTTTAGTTTTTTGTAAGCTTCTTTCTTTTTCATGTCTTATTATAACAAAAGGTTTCTGTTATTTTCTGAGTTTATTATAACATAAATTCATTGTGTTTAAAATATTTCGACCTGGTTCCTATGGACACAAAAATTAAGAAGTAATATAATAATTTAAAGGTATAGGAATTTTCATTCCGGTTAAACTATTATATGGTTGAGAGTTGAGAGTTTATGGTTGATTCAACTCTCAACCTTCAACCCTCAACTTTAAACAATTCGCCCGCAGGGCGTTAAGTTCAAGGAGTGAGTATATATGGATAATCTTGCAAGAAAAGTAGAACAAAAATTTACCTGTGCCGATTATCTCACATGGCCTGAAAATGAAAGATGGGAGATAATTGACGGTATAGCATATAATATGAGTCCTTCTCCTACTGATATTCACCAGGAAATTATATCACAGTTACTTACAGAACTTAATCTATATTTCAGGGAAAAGAAGTGTAAAGTATATCCTGCACCTTTTGATCTACGTCTGCCTGATAATAAACTGGATGAAGACGATAAGATTTATGATGTGGTTCAGCCTGATATAATGGTTGTATGTGACAGCAGTAAGATCAGTTATAAGGGATGTAAAGGCTCTCCTGATATAGTGATAGAAGTTTTGTCTCTCTCCACGGCGAGTCATGATTTTGTCACAAAGAAACGTCTCTATGAAAAAAATAAAATAAAACAATACTGGATTGTCAATCCAAAAACAAAAGATATATATGTTTATAAAATTCAGGATAACGGGAAATATGGAGAGCCGGAAGAATATAAAAAAGAAGATAAGATAAAAGTGGAGGATTTTGAAGGGCTGGAGATAGATTTAAAGATGGTATTTGGTGGGCTTTTGTAATAAGAACCTATCCGAAAAGTAATATTTATTGCACACCCTTCCGGTGGGTGAGGCTCTGGAGAAAAATATATACCGTATTAACAGTAATTTGTAAATTAAGTAAATGCAATATTGTACCAGTCTTTAAAGACATGTTATTTTGCAAGAGGATTATAGATTTTTCGGAAGAGCCTCACCCACCGGAAGGTATTTGATGACTTTTCGGATAGGCTCTTACTGCTTTCTTTAAAACCAGCTAATTTTTTACACAGCCAGGAAATTTTATAGATTAAAATACTTGACAGATTTTATTTTACGGCTAAAATTAGTGAAATTTAGATTACAGGAGGTATATTTTATGAAAAATTTTTCCGTAAAATTATTATTAATTTTATGTGTTATATTTATTTTTCATACCAGTTGTTATGCTAAAGTTAAATTTGCCGTCATATCCGACCCTCATATAAGTATGCCGGCAGACGGTGTGGCAGATGATTTTAAAATGGGTATTCATTCCGTAGAATTCCTGGAAAATACCATAAAAGATGTAAATAAGATAGAAGATCTAAATTTTGTATTATTCCTGGGTGATCTTACAAAAGACGGAGAACCGTGGAATTTAGATAAATTTGTAGAGATTATATCAGACCTGAATGTTCCTTCCTATGCCATACTGGGCAACCATGATCAGAGTGTCATTACTCAGACCGGTAAAGCAGTTCTTCCCGGTGTGTCAAAGGAAACAATGGTATGGGCTCTTCAGGGACATGGTTTTAACGGCCCCTCTCTATGGTGGAGTGCAGATCCTGTGCCGGGACTTCATATTGCAGCACTGGATACGAATATTATCGGCACATGGAGCGGACGTGTATCAGATACACAATTAAAATGGCTCGAAAGGGATCTTTCTTCACATAAAGATAAATTTACCATAGTAATAGGCCATCACAGTATAGTTCCTTTCTGTAAAGAAGAGAAAGAAACTGAACAATGGGAATCTTTTTATATGGAAAATGGCGATAAATTACTTGATGTGTTTGATACATATAAAAATGTATCTTTTTATCTCTCAGGTCACAGACATGTAAGCACAAGAGGTGTTGAACATAACGGTGTTTATCACATAGTTCATCCTTCTGTTTCTACCTATCCCATGAGATATACAGTTTATGAACTGACAGACACTCATTTAACATATGAAGTGAAGAATGTTCCAATGGATAAGGAAACATGGGAACTTGCAAAGAAGAATTTCTTTACTTTCGGAGAGGGCTTCTGGAGAGGTGCCGGTATGACCGACACTCCGGAAGGAAATAAAAAATATCTTGATTATTACGAATCCAGTGAAACACTGAAAGGAGAATTTCCTCTCAGGGCAAAGTTTAACTGAAAAATTTCGGCATTCCCCGTCCATATTGCGAAATGGCACGGAACAATTACAGGTAAATGAATGAAAGATAATATTTCCATAAGTTAACATTTTTTTAACCTTATCTATATTGCTATTTCCTTTCAGTCATGCTAGATTTTTCATATATAAATACAGCAGGTATGAAAAAGAAATCAGAAAGAAACTGGATTTTCCTGAACGTCATCCTCTTGACAGCCTTGTGTGCAGTGTTACAGATGATTTACAGGAAAATTTTGACAGTCTGGCAAAAAAATTCGAACATAATGGTTATAAGATAGAAAGAGTTCCCTATCTGGGTTCGTCAGATATAAAGGGATTACCATGGATAACCTATAATAACTCTGTAATAGACGGTGATAATATATTCATACCTAATTTTGCCATACCGGAACTGGATAATGTGGGTAACGGAATTTATAAGAAATATGGTTATAAACCTGTTCCCATAGATATGACATCCATAAGTTCCCTCTCAGGTGCCATAAACTGTATTACAAAAGTCCTTGAAAGGGTTTATTGATTATACATTGACAGATAGTATAAATATAAGATCTTTACTGGAAAATTTTTCTCTGGATAAAGATCTTATAAATTCAGAGCCAACAAAAATCGAATATTTTAATACGGGAGAAGCGGAAATCCCGAGATATATAAATGAGTTCTGGACTTCCGGCCAGAGAAAGGCTTCTTCCATTCATGAAGTTTCGTACAGAGCATGCTTCAAACCTCAGATTCCTGCCTTTTTCATAAATCTCTTCACAGAAAAAGGAGATTTTGTTTATGATCCTTTCAGCGGCAGGGGAACTACCATTATTGAAGCAGGGCTTTCAGGGAGAAATATTATCTCAAATGACATAAACCCTCTGAGCAGGATTCTGTCTTTCCCCAGATTTTTTATTCCTGATATAAAAAAACTTGAGAAGAGATTGAAAGAAATTCCTCTGAATAAAAATTTAAAATCTGAAATAGATCTGTCCATGTTTTATCATACCGATACAGAGCAGGAGCTTATAAGCCTGAAAAATTATTTAAAAGAAAGAGAAATCTCTCAGGCTGAAGATGAACTGGACAGATGGATAAGAATGGTTGCAACAAACAGACTTACGGGACATTCAAAAGGTTTTTTCTCTGTTTATACCCTTCCTCCCAATCAGGCTGTATCACAGGAAAGCCAGATAAGAATAAATAAAAAACTGAACCAGAAACCTGAATACAGAAATACATCGGATATTATTTTAAAGAAATCTAAAAATCTCATGAAAACACTTGATAAGGAACAGATAAAATCTCTTAAAAAGGCAGGAGCGAATGGACTTTTTCTGTGTAAAGACGCAGGAGAAACAGAGGAGATTAAATCTGAAACAGTTCAGCTTACGGTAACATCGCCTCCTTTTTTGAATATAGTTCATTATTCTGCCGATAACTGGCTACGGTGCTGGTTTAATTCCATCGATGATAAAGAAATAGGGAAGAAGATTACCATGAAGAGGACTGTTGAGGAATGGTCTTATGTAATGGAGAAGGTCTTTATGGAACTTTACAGAATCACGAGAAAAAACGGATGGGTTGCCTTTGAAGTCGGAGAAGTGAGGAAAGGGAAGATAAATCTTGATGAATATATTGTCCCTGTCGGTATAAAATCAGGATTTAAATGTGAAGCCATACTGATTAATGCCCAGAATTTTACAAAAACCTCCAATATATGGGGCGTGAAAAATAATAATTACGGCACAAATTCCAACAGAATAATCATATTTCAGAAGATATTATAATGTTTTAAGTGCTGCCGGTATTTTGAAACTATCCGAAAATAGATAAATACATAAGGAATTTCACTGATGTAATTATCTATATAAAAAATATAGATAACACCTTTTCTGACAGGTTATTTTTGTGAATTATGAAGATATCATAAATTTTGTGTAAACTTCTGTTAAATTCTTATTGTATAGTAAATTTTACACAAAATATATTATCTCAAATTTTTTTCCATAGGAATAGCATAATCTACCAGTTTTTTATAAAATTCATCTTTAGAAATTTTTACATGACCTCCTGAAAGTTCGGGATCGTTATCGTGTAATGCCTCTCGTTTTATTGCTCTGCCGTCCTTTTCTTTCCCATCATCAAGATTGCCATGAGGATTTCGAACATAAACAAATTCTTCATCCATTTTTTCCAGAGCAACTTCATGTTTTCCTTCTTTTCCGTCCCATTTTAGACACACAGGCACAGGTTTCCCCCATGAAAGAGCCCCGGAAAGTTCTTCTTCGGCCTTCTTTATATTGCCTTTATAATCTATCTGTACACTTTCATAGGGAAGGACAGCGTTAAGAACTTTATTTAACTGTTTATCATTTATTCCTTCCCCTGCATTTATTCTAAAGGAACCCAATACTTTTGCCGTAAACCTGTTCTTTTCATTATCATAGGAAATATTTTTGTCACCTTTTGCATATTGCATCATACTGGCCTGATATAATCTGTCTACAGAGGTTCTTAAGCTTCCGTCATCTTTCAGTAATCCTTCAGGTCTTTTAATGGAATCACCGTTTTTCATTGTTACTTCACCCTGTTCACCTGTAAGACCTGAAGCTATCCTTGTAAATTCTGCAGGATGATTTTTTGCCTGAATATATTCTACTGTTGTGACAGAGCAGGTGCCTCTATTACCCTGATGAATAAAATCAGGGTTTGTAATATTCCTGCATGTGCTCTGAAATACTTCTTTCCCGTCCAGTCCTGCGGCAAATTGCTGGTTCTGCATGGTGTGCAGATTCTGGAGGAGGCTGTTGCCCTGTGAATCTTTATTACCGAGTTTACCCTGTTCCAGTAGTTTTACCATGAATTCCGGATAAATCTTCGGAGGGCTTCCTTCTTCTGTCATGTCTACAGCTCTGTTGAAATAAAGTTTACCCAGTTGCGATGTAATTTTATTCCTGTCTTCCATGGATGCTTCACTGAACATCTTCTGAATGTTTTTATTTGGATTACCGGATAACTCACCGGTAACCTTTTCTTTTATATATGCTCCGTAGGATTTATTTGATGTAAGTGATTGAAACAGTTCTTTATCCGGGGGAGATAATTTCTGATATGCCTGCAGTGCTTTATCGTTTTTATTGAGTTCTGCCATAAGAACTTCATTTTCTTTTGCACATGTAGTCCGGGGAGAAGTGGTTTCCAGAGGAGTAAACTCTCCTTTACCTGTGTAAAAATCATTCATAGCTTTTAAATTTACATTCAGTTTTTCCGGATTGAGTTCTTTTTTTTCCTGAACCTGTGATGCAGGAACTATATAACCGCCCTGTCTGGCCTGAGCTACAGGGGAATAAATAAGGAATTGATTTGGATTATTATTGTTTACTTGCATAATTCAATCCTTTCTTTAAATATAACTATATTCGGACCATATGAGTATTATATATTTTTTTTATCATTGAATCAATATTCATTTTTACCGCCCAATAAATTATTTAGATAATTTAAATGTTACAGGTTATTCATATGTTGTATACTCTTATAAGATAATCACCTGATTTCAGAAAAAGTTTCACTTATAAAAAAAATAATTAAAGAAATTATTTATACTCACCTGGTTTTGGCCGAAACGGACATGGAAGTTAGAAGTGAGTTATCTCTGTTCATGTCTCATACACTGTAAACATATAATCCGATAATTAAAAACATCACTGCAATGATCCAGTAACATATAAATACAGGAAGTATAAAATAAGCCCATTTATTCCACGGGATTTTTGCAATAGAGAGGCATGCCATAAGAGTCCCTGTAGTGGGTGAAATCATGCCAGTTATACCTCTGCTGGGAAAAGAAAGAACAGACTGCCTCTCAGAAAGTTACAGATTAAATACAAAACTGTCCATAACTGATATTAATATGAATGCTGGTTTTGAAAGCAACAGCCATTTCAGCTGCCTTTTTCATCGTTATTTCGGTATGTCTCCGAAGAGATTCAGGAAAAATTCCATAATGGATAAAAATAGCAATTTTGAGCAAGAAATTTTTTTGAAATAATTTTATAATATTATGTAATGGCATTTCAGTAATCTCAGGTCAGAATTGAAATTTTATGCGTCATACCATTGGGCTATCAACTATAAAGCTTTGACTGACTGGTGCTCCGTAGAAAAAAATATCACGGCGACACAAGTCTATTTGAATAAAATATAATGCAAAGCGGCATGATGTAAGCTCTAACAAATATGGCTGTTCCAGTTAAGATTTTTTTCGGAGGAGCGCCAGGCAGGTAAAGCCATGGGATTTATAACGATAAACTTGATAGCAATGTGGTATCAAGCATCATGCATCACGCATTACGATTTTCAGGAGGTATAAAAATGAATATTAATTCTATCAATATGAAACCGGTAACTGCTCCAATCACACAAAAAACTGCTTCTCAGGAAGTTTCTTCCGACAGTATTTCCCTTGGGAATACATCTCCTTCCGGCTTTATGAATAATTTAAACCATCTCAGGCAACTATCTGAAACAGGAAAAATAGGAGGAACCTCTTCTGCCGGCTCAAAAGAATTCTGGGTAAATCAGGCTACCCATATGACTGATTTCTTTGCAAAGGTATCGAAAGATGAAGTGGATGGAGGATTTTATACTCATATAGACAGTGCTGGAAAAATATCCAATGAGAATGAAAAATTCCTTATGCCCACAAGCAGACAGATTTATTCCTATGCTGCTACATATGAACTCACAGGCGATAAGAAATATCTGGACATGGCAAAACATGGCGTTGATTTCGTGCTTGCCCATCATATGCAGAAAACAGATAACGGTGAGGTTTTCTGGATGCAGAAGGTAGATAAAAAAGGAGGTCTTGCAGAAGGAGAAGCCGAAAAACCTCTTGCAATAAACGAGCAGACTTATGGACTTACAGGTTTGATTGCCTACTATAAAGCGACTAAAGACCCTGAAATACTTGAAGTCATAAAAGGAGGCCATAAATTTCTTACGGAACATTTTACAGATAAGGAAAAGGGTGGCTTTTTTGACAGTGTAAATAGCGGTACTTTTGAGGCAAATAAAACAAAGAGCTATAATTCTACAGTATATCCTGCCACATCTGCCCTTCTTGATATGGCTGAAATTGCCGAAGGAGAGTGGAAAAAGGAAGTCATAGGTCAGTTAAAAGAACTGTCCGGTGATTTTATTAAATATTTCCCTGACCCCTCTACAGGTTTTATCAAAGAAAATTTCACGTCAGACTGGAATGAAGACTGGCGTGGGTGGCAGAAACAGCCTGAAGGAACCATAGGAGTAACAGGCCATAATACACAGGGAGCGCTTTTTCTGCTCCGTGCGGAAAGACTGCTCGCTAAAGAAGGACTTCTGACTGATGAAGAATCGAAAACATATAAAGATACTGCAAAAAATATTTTGGACTCTATTCTCGAAAAGGGATATGATAAACAGAGTGGCGGATGGTTCGATGTATTCGTAAGGGAAACAGGTAAGAACATGTGGCATACAAATAAAGCGTTCTGGCAGCAGGAAGAAGGTTATCTTGCCACTCTTGCCATGTCTAAAA
>JBEHWP010000249.1:0-8369 GCA_040217665.1 Vulcanimicrobiota bacterium | reverse complement strand
AGCATATTTAAATGAAAGGCTGACACGGGAATTATCCGTAAGAGTTGATATTATCTTTGAAGAACAATTACATAGTCTGCAGGATCTGTTAAATTATTCAAAACTTATGAAAGACATAGATAAAGCAGAAGGTTCTTTCACAAGTTATCAGAATTTTCAGGTAAAAAATATAAAGAAACATGAAAAAAAATGTAGCAGATTGTCTATGAACATATATCCGGAACATATAGATACATTCGCTTCAATAATTCAGAGTCTCATAGATAAAAATTTTTCCTTCGAAGTAAGAATCTACGAATAGGGAGGACTTTATGTGAGTCACAGGATAAAATATATTTTAATAATTTTAATATTACTGTTTAATATATCTCTATGTAAAAGTGAAACTATAGAAGAATTATTCGAAAAAGGTAATTTTCTGGCAAATAACGGAAGATACGAAGAAGCTATAGACTGCTACAACAGGGTTTTAGACATAAATCCCGCTATTATCGAAGCATGGAACTATAAAGGTATAGCACTTCACAACATGTTTATCTACAAAGGAGCTATTGACTGCTATAATAAAGCACTGGATATAAGTCCGAAATACATAGACGCTCTCGCCAACAAAGGACTATCCCTTTCAAAACTCGGAGAATATGATGAAGCTGAAGACTGTTATAATAAAGCACTGGATATTAACCCGAAAGATATAGAAATACTCATAAAAAAAGGGTGCTGCCTTTATAATAAAGGAGATTATGACGGAGCCATAGACTGCTATAATGACGTACTGGATATTAATCCCAGATATGTGAGAGCATTGAATTATAAAGGAGTAGCACTGCACAACCAGGGAGAATATGAAGAAGCTCTGGAATGCTATAATGAAGCGTTAAATATTGACCCTGATTATACTGAAGCATGGAATAACAGGAAAATTACTCTCAGAGCTTCAGGGAAATATTAGTTCAGTGAAAAGTGAAAAGTGAGTAGTGGTAACTTCTCACTACTCACTTTTCAAAACTCACCTCATGCACTTTTCTTTTTTATTATTTTCTTCACAAGACTGGCAACAATTGATATGAAAGAAACCATAATAGCATATAAAGCTATAGCTACAAGTGATTCACGTTCCACATGAGGAGGCGATACATATGGCGCCGTACCAAGCATATGAAAGACAGGAAATAACAACAGGCCAGTTATTTTGTAAATTATATTATCCGTTACTCCGAAGATTAAAAAAGCAAATCTCAAAGTAATAAGGGATAAAATTACAGTGAATATATAATTAATTATGTTGATGGCAATATTTATCTTTTTAACAGTAGAAAAATCTGTTACAACTTTCTTATTAGGTTTTCCTGAAACATCGGAAATACCGGTAAAAGGTAATCCTGCGTCAGTACCCCTTATAATCTCATTATCAGCCTGATGAGATTCTTCTTTAACACCGGTGAAAGGTATTACATAAATGTCATGGACCAATTCCTCTAGCAATTCCTCTGGCATTTTTAACACCACCTTATTTTAATTCATTATCTATTAATATTATACCAGAAAGATATTGCCATATTGTTAACAATGTTAACAATATGTTAATATATTGTTAACATATTGTTAACTTAATTCAACCTTCACCTACTTCTGTTCCGTAATCCCTGCCATTTCCCAGAAAAGTTTGTTTTTCCTTTTAAAACTCTCTTCATCCGGGTAATTTCCTGCAGATTTTACCCTGTAAAGTTTACCGGGAAGTTCTAAAGAAAATGGATCAAAACCATTTGCCATCTTAAAAGCCATTTTTTCCATATGTATTCGTTTACTTAAATCATGCAGACTCTGTTCATCCCAGGTATGTCCCTGAAGGTTTAACAATTTAATTACTCTGTCTTTTTTATATATTTCCCTGGCAAAAAGGCATATTACAAGGCTATTTAATATAAAACGCCATCTTTCTTCCGTGAGGAGCATTTCCACCTGTTTTACTTCATCTATCTGAGTGGTAAGCAGTTTCTGATCCAGGCTGTAAGAAGCATTGTCCAGATGGGAATGGCGGTTGCCGACACAGAAACCAAGATAGGTATTTTCTCCTGTCATATAACCGGGTGACTCGTTTTTCCCGAAACATATGGCAAGATCAAGGCCTCCATATTTCTTTCCACAGTAATCTGCCCCTGCCTCAAGATCCCTGTAAAATTCATTGTAACCTGAAGCAATTCTTCTCATCATTTCCATATATGTAGACGTATCACCAAAGGCTACAGATATATCTGTGTGCTTTAAATTTATTATGCCATGAAGAAATGCGTCTGTAGCCCATGCAAGGGTTACGCCCATACTTATGGCATCCCATCCCTGTTTTTCAATATATTCCAGTAATTTTAATATATCAGGGGCATAACTTATACTCAAATTGCTTCCCAGGGCATAAATAAGTTCATGATCATAGGAAACTTTCACTGTTTTATAATGGCATGGTTCGGAGAATTTTTCACGGAGTTTTCCTATGTGAATACATCCTACGGGACAGTGTGCACAGGCTGTATGCTGAATCAGATAATCAGAAGCAAATTTCTCCCCTGAAATCTGTGAAGAACCTTCAAAATAGCCCTGAGAAAAATTCCTTGTAGGAAGGCCACCTATTTTACTCAGTGGTATTACATTCACAGAAGTTCCGTAGTCATGGTATTTTTTCATAAGTGTTGATTCTTTAATCTCCGTATAAATTTCGCTGTAAAATTTATTATATTCTTTTTTATCCGCTACAGGTAAAGATTTTGTTCCTCCAATAACAAGTCCTTTAAGATTTTTACTGCCGAATACTGCACCAATACCGAGGCGGCCAAAATGACGGGAGCCGTCAATCGTAACACAGGCGAACCGTGACATCCTCTCCCCTGCCGGGCCAATTCTGGCAACAGAGAGTTTCCCTTTACCTCCTTCTGCTTCTCTCAAAATCCTTTCAGTGGCAAGAGCAGATTGCCCCCAGATGGAACCTGCATTTTTAAATTCTACTTTATCATTGTAGATACATATATAGCAAGGCTTTTTTGCTTTTCCCGTTATTATTATAGATGAAAAGCCTGCACTGTTCATACCCTGAAAGAACCGTCCTCCTCCATGAGATTCACCTATGTTTCCAGTAAGAGGCGATTTGAACATGGCAACAGTTTTTGTTATTACGGGGAAATAGCCGTTTAAGGGGCCTGTATTGAATATAACAGGATTTTTCGGATCCAGTGGATCTATATCCTTCGGACATTCCCTGTTTAACAGCTTTGTACCTGCCCCTGTCCCTCCCATCCAGTGATTATACAGTTCACTGTCTTCCGATATATCGTATTTTTTTGTTTCCAGATCTATTTTTAATATTTTTTTATGCATAAAAACCTCCTTTTCATGACATATGACAAGGGATTACGATATAGTTATTTACTGAGAACCCCTTAAGACTGGAAGCAAGATAATTATAACATGCTTTTTATAAAGAGCAAATACGTGAAGTCACGAAAAAAATAAAGAAAAGGCTGAAATTGTCCTTTCAACCTTTTCTTTAATAATCGTATTGTTTCGCGATCTTACGAATTAAAAGAATAATAATGGAACTGGAGGGAATTATAAATCTGATTTACCCATAAAGGCCAGTCATGAGGGCCTTCATCTATTGCAAATTCACTGTAGAAACCCAGGCTTTGAAGGAAATCGGAAAAATGTCTGTTTCCTTCTATAACCTCAGGTTCTGCATTACCAACACCTATTCTGAATCTCATACCGAGATGTCTCAGATAATCCTGTTTTTCCTGTATCAAATTATAGGTTTCCTCACCGAAGCCGCCGCTCAGAGCGCCAACGGAACAGTAAACTTCAGGATACCAGAGAGCCATACGTACTGCCCATCCTGCTCCAAGGGAAAGCCCTTCAATACCTCTGTGACCTCTGGATGGAATAACTCTATATTCATATTCAATATGGCCGAGAAGGTCTCTTCCCAGGTAAGAAGCAAAAGCTTCTTTCATATGAGGGTTAAGAGCTGCGTCATCTTTGTCAGGCATTATTATTATCATTTCACCTGTTCTTCCGCTGTAAATGAGATTATCCATATGTTCATGAACTCTGCCTTTTTCACACCATGTTTTCTCATAATCCATCAATCCGGGAAGAAGATAAAGAGATGAATAATAGACATTATTATTATTCCAGTAACTCGGAGGAAGATAAATACAGTATCTCATTTCTTTATTCAGGCTGGGACAATAAAAAGATTTATGAAGTACATCTGACATATATAATATCTCCTTTCGATAAAAAAATTTATCTGCTCATTGTAACAAAAGAAGTAGAATAATGTCAATAAGAGGTTAATTATGAAATAAACTATAAAGTAAAATATACAGTAGTTCCTATACCGGGAGCACTCTCTATCCATACTTCTCCGCCATGACGTCTGATTATACGGTGTACTGTGGCAAGACCTATACCTGTTCCTTCAAATTCGTCTGCACTGTGCATTCTCTGAAAAGGTGCGAACAGTTTGTCGCCGTATTTCATATCGAAACCTGCACCATTATCCCTGACAAAATAAATATGTTTACCGTCTTTTACAATCATACCTGCTTCTATCTCTGAACAGGCCTCTTTTGAAGTAAATTTCCAGGCATTTTCAAGAAGATTTACAAGAACTATTCTCATTAAATTTTTATCTGCTCTCACTGTAAGAGAGGGATTGACAATACATTTGACCCTTCTCTCAGGTTTTCTCTCGTGAAGTTCTTCTATTATTGTATTAATAAGAGGGGTCATTTTAATTTCTTCATAATTAATATCGCTCCTGCTAACTCTTGACAGTTGGAGAAGATCTTCTATGAGTTGTGACATACGTTGCACCGAAGAACGAATACGTTTAATAAAATCTCTTCCACCTTCATCTAAAACATCATAATAATCCTCAAACAATGCCTGGCTGAAACCATCTATACTTCTCAGAGGGGCTCGCAGGTCATGAGAAACAGAATAGGAAAAAGCTTCCAGTTCCTTATTGGCACCTTCAAGCTGGGCAGTACGTTCTTTCACTCTCTGTTCCAGTTCCGTATTAAGTCGTTTGATTTCATCTTCTCTATTTCTGCGTTCCGTAATATCTTCAAAAGCTACCAGAATACCTGTAACGTTACCCTGTACGTCATGAATGGGTATTTTGCTTGTATCAAGCCAGGATTGACTTCCATCTGCTTTTAAAGCCGGTTCAATAATATGATATTGAGGTCTGTTGGATTCCATAACATTTCTGTCACATTCAAGAAAAAATTCCGTTTCTTCTCTTTTCCATGGTAAGTCCCAGTCGGTTTTACCCACAATTTCTTCAGGCCTGGAAAGTCCAATCATTCTGGCATAATTTTTATTACAACCAAGAAAAACGGATTTACGATCTTTCCAGCAGATAAACTGGGGAATTGAATCCATAACCTTCTGTAACATCTGTCTTGCAGAAATAATTTCTTCATGTGTTTTTTTATTTTCAGTAATATCAGAGAAAATCGTAGCAAAATATCCTTTTTCTATTAAAACTACAGATATGGAAAAATATTTATCCATAGGAGGAAAATAGGTTTCAAATTTATAGGGTTTACCGGGTTCAGCAAGAGACGTGAATTCTCTCAGATAGGGAGGGGGATCTGTCCTGTAAAGATCTGTAGCAGGTTTATTTATAACATCATCTCTTTTTAATTTTAACATATCTTCATACACGGGATTAACATCAATAATTTCATAATTTACCGGTTCCCCTTTGTCATTATAAATTATTCTGTGTATGGCCACACCTTCTATCATAGAATTAAAAAGGAAACGGTATTTTTCTTCCCTTTCATTCATAACTCTTTCTGACAGAGGTTTTTCCTCTGAAAATGCCACGACAGTTACCCTCCTTATTGAGGAGATTATTTCTTTACAGCCCCTAATTTACTAACAAACATGACCGGTTGGGTCACAACCAAGTATGAGAATTTGTTCCTACCGTCACGCGTTACGCGTTACGATTCTCATATAAAAAAGTCAATCTGCAAAAATATTTTTTTCAATAACATGAGAAAATTTATCAAATTCCTCTGCCAGTTCTTCTATAATTTCAGTAATTCTGTATGTATTTTTTTCTTCAGAAACTATTTCAAGCCGAGAAGCCAGTTTATTTAAAACCCTTGCCTCGATATTCGCAAAGGTTCCTTTCATACTATGGGCAAGTATTTTTAACTCACTGAATTTATTTTTACTGTTATATTTCTTGAGTTTCTCTATCTGTTCAGGTATAAATTCACCTGATTTCTTTATCAGTTCTTTGAGAAATTCTTTATCGCCTGCAAGTCGTTTGAGCAAAACAGCTTCATCAAAAATCTCCAGTTCCATAGATCTATGTTCATCACCTTCATCATTATTACCGGAAGGAACAGTTTTTTCTAATACAGTTGATTTATGCTTATCAACTGTATTCTTCCTGGATATATGCTTTTCTATTAATGTAAACAGTTCATCAGGATGAACAGGTTTTGAAATATAAGCGTTCATTCCTGCATTAATACATTTTTCATAATCTTCTTTTAACGCATAGGCTGTCATAGCAATTACAGGTACATTATGGTTCAAGACCTTTGAAGAGGGGGAGCGAATAATTCCTGTAGCTTCAAATCCGTTCATACCCGGCATTTGAATATCCATAAGCACAAGATCATAGTGACTCTCTTCAAGAGCTTTTAATGCTTCCGCGCCGCTGCTTACAACATATCCTCTGTAACCCAGTTTACCTGTAATATGAAGAGCAACCTGCCGGTTAATTTCATTATCTTCCACAATAAGAATACGACTTTTATCTGTACAGGAAGCATCAGGTATTTTCAGCATAGTTTTCCTGTGCTTTTCTTCTGTAACAGTCATATTATTTATAAGAGTTACAATAGTTTTATAAAGCTGTGCATTTTTCACAGGTTTTGTAAGACATGCGTCAACAAAGGTAGAATATAATTCATTCAGTTCGCTCCGTCTATCAAGGGAAGTTAATATAATAATCAGTATATCTTTAAGTGAAGCAGAATTTCTGATATTTTTACACAGTGTTTCTCCGTCCATTTCCGGCATTTTTCTATCGATTATAGCTATTCTGAAAGGGTCTCCCTCTGAGTAAGCCTGATGTAATTTCCCCAGAGCGTAAATACCATTTCCTGCTTCATCACATCTACATCCAAGGGTAGAGAGATATTTTGTTAAAATCAATCTGTTTGTTCTGTTGTCATCAACTATGAGAATACGCTGCTCTTTAAGTTCTACAGGTATAACAGGTTCAGAAGTGCTGATTTTCGGCCTTTTTTCAAAGACAGAGGTAAAATAAAAATTTGAGCCAAAACCGGATTTACTTTCAACACCTATAACTCCGCCCATCATTTCCACAAGTTTTCGGGAAATGGCAAGTCCAAGGCCGGAACCTCCATATTTTTTCCCTTCCATACTCTGAGAAAAAGTTTTAAAAAGTTTCTCCAGTGCATCTTCCGGTATACCGGGGCCTGTGTCGGAGACAGAGAAGTGTAATGTAATATCTTTATCACTTTCTTTTTCCAGATTAATCTCCAGTATTACCTCACCTTTCTCCGTAAATTTTATGGCATTGCCAATTAAATTGACTAAAACCTGCCTTAACCTGTAAGGATCACCTCTCAAAAGAAAAGGTATATCAAAATTAAAGAGACAATTCAGTTCAATACCCTTCTGATGTGCTTTTATAGCAAGCAGATCCATTATTTCTTCAATGCTTTTTCTGAGATCAAAATTGATGAATTCAAGTTCAAGTTTTCCTGCTTCCACTCTGGAAAAGTCCAGAATATCATTGATAACCGAAAGGAGAGCATCTGAACTTTTATGAATTATTTCTGTATATTCCCTTTGTTCAGGAGTGAGTTCCGTATCAAGTAAAAGACTGGACATACCAATAATGCCATGCATGGGAGTTCTTATTTCATGACTCATACTGGCAAGAAATTCACTTTTATTAATACTTGCCATTTCAGCCTTATCTGCCATTTCTTTCGCATGATTTATTGCCTCCTGAAGTTCTTTCTGGGTCAGAAGAAGTTCTTTCTGTTTCTCTTTCAGACTCTTTTCACTCTCTTTAAGTTCCAGATTCCTGTTCCACATTTTCATAAGAGAATCTACAAGGCAGTAAAGTTCTACCGGATTAAAAGGTTTCTGTATATAATAAATATCCTGTTTTAAACTTTCCCTTATAGTTTCAAGAGGTGTATCCGTATAACCTGTAACAATAATAATAATAACATCGGCATCAATCTTTCTGAGTTCCATAGCAGTAGAAAGTCCGTCCATAAGCGGCATTTTCATGTCCAGTATAC
>JBEHWP010000248.1:0-8374 GCA_040217665.1 Vulcanimicrobiota bacterium | reverse complement strand
GAGAGTATAGTCAGAGAAGGCTTTGCAGAATGGGTATCTTTTAAGCTCTTAAAAACAAAGGGATATAACGATGAAGCCGAAGAAATGATTAAAACAACAGAACCTGTCTACGGGGAAGGGTTAAGGAAATACATAGAACTGGAAAAGAAATACGGGAACCTGGGTGTATTTAATTATGCAAAAGGCGGAGATCCTGCATCAAAAATACCTGTAGTAGTAAAACCTGAAGGTTCTATGTTTATAGAAGACATAATGTCCATTGCACAGATAGAAACATTTAAACTTAACGCTTCTCTATGGTTTATCCTGATTATTATCAGTATCATAGTAATTTTTCTACTGATGTCATCAATTATAAAAGATTTAAAAAAGAAATAAACTTAAAAGTGAATAAAATAAGACATTATGTACTGTTCACTATTCACTGCTCACGACTTACGACTCACGACTCACCATATTGACATAATCTGACTTCTTACGTTAAAATAATTTTGGGAGGTGTATTCAATCTATTTTTAATGCTT
Source organism: Vulcanimicrobiota bacterium (assembly GCA_040217665.1). GTDB lineage: Bacteria > Vulcanimicrobiota > SpSt-956 > SpSt-956 > JAKJGF01 > CALARM01. The sequence goes on along the minus strand of JBEHWP010000248.1, from coordinate 7,850 downwards.
CTGAGGGTATTGGAACAGAGAAGACGTAATTATTGAGAGGGGAAATTTATGAAAAAAATTCTTGTAACAGTTTTCATTATTTTATCTATGTTTTTCAGTGCCGTAGCCCAGGAAGAAAAAGACGAAATTCTTGCAAAAGCACAGGAAGCTTTCGGGGCAGGTAATTACAAGGAAGCCATAGAATATCTTAAAGGAGGACTGCCAGACCACCCGGAATATTACTGTTATCTCGGTTTTATTTATCAAAAAATGGGTGATTCCAAATCTGCATCACTCTGTTATAAAAAAGCAGGAGAAGTATGTCCTGACAAAGCACAGAAATTTTTTATAGTTATGGCTCAGACAGAAGAAAAGGCAAACAATCCGGCAGGTGCCTTTGCTAATTATAAAAGAGCAGTCAGTATGATAGATAAATACAGAGATATATATGACATAGAAATTGGAAAATCTACTGACGGAAAAATCGAAGGATACAGCAACCTTATGGAACTACACCCGAAGGATTCAAAGGTTTTAAAAAAACTGGTTGTCCTCTATGAAGGCAAGGGACAGTATCCTCAGGGTATATCAATCTGCAAGTATATTTTGAAAATAAATAATAAATAGTGGGAAGTAACTATCAGTCCCAATTTCTAAAATCTGTCCCTGGCCGGCCTCTTCCGGAAAAGATATGATCCTGTTGTGTGGCAAACTGGTTTTGCAGACTTTTAATATTTTGCGTCTATATAACTTTTAACTCTCTTTTAACACGGCATATCTTTTCCTTCAGAGCCCGGCCAGAGGCAGGAATGGGTGCCATAAAAAAACACTATAATCTACAACAAATATTTTTTTTATGTATTGACTTTTCGTTTTTTGTCGTGATAAAGGAATTATGGAAAGCATTTAGCTTTTACATAAAGGAGGAACATTTATGGGACCGGGACTTAACAATATGATAAGACAGGGATCTGTAAACAATTCACAGCATATATATAACAAAGAACTTTCACAGGGAGCAAGGAGCGGTCAGCTTAATAGAAATGAATTTATGTCTCTGACCAATTTCGACCAGCAAACAAGGCAGTTAGAAGGACAGTTTCTAAAAGACGGCCAGATGTCTGCCCGGGAGAAATCGATTCTGGATCAGAGAATGGCCTATTCACGGCAGATGCTGGATATTTACAAACAGGGTGATTTTCAGCCAATGCAGCAGATGCCTATGAATCAGATTGAAGCAAGACAGCAGAATCAGATGAACCGTATTTACTCCGGCCTCAGAGACGGAAGCCTTGCAAACGGAGGCATTTTCGGAGGAGACGAAGGAGCAAGAGCTTTAGATAGAGTCGGTGACATATCAACCGGTTACGGCAAAGCCCAGGTCGGTGGTTTTTTGAGTCCTGAAAGCTGGCGAGGCCTCAACAATCAACTCGATAACAGCAGTGCAAATATTTTTAATTTAAGACACAACTGGATGAATGGCCCTGCCTGTCCATTGCCGGATAATGTAAGCTTCGGTGGCTTCGGTGGATTTATGGGTCGTTACTGGTAATATGAGAATCGTTACGCGTGACAGGTGACGCAAAGGTTGCTCTGATAATTGACAGAGTGCTCACAGTAATAAAACGTGAAAGGTAAAAATATTACTTTCACGTTTTATTATTTTTTTATTATTTTACGACAAAAGAAATTTATGATATAATAATAAAAAATAATAGTGCCTGTTATAAGTAATCAGAGAAGAGGATGGTCATGAAACTTAAAAAGGAAGAAAAATTTTACCTGTTACAGTTACTTGATATATTAAAAGACACAGGAGAAGCATTTAAAGCCATATCCAATCAGGAAATAGATGAACTCTATGAAGATTATCTGGATGTACTGGAAAAAGGAAGAAAAACCATTTCTGATTATGAAGAAACATTGAAAGAACAAAAAGAGATATTAGAAGAAATTACTGGCCTTCTTTCAGAAGTGAAGAAAATAATCAGAAATTATATTGAATTCATAGATGAAGAAGATATTGAATTGATTGAAAGTTCTCTAAAAAAGCTTGAAAATCTGAAAAGCCTGGCAGAGACTATAGAAATAGACATATATGCAGACATTCCTCCTCCGTCAATCAAGCTTGCCCTTACCTTTGACGATGCAGTCAAAATAAACGGCCTTCTCTTACATCTTCTGGATATCGGGAAAAAGCTGGAACAGAATGACAGTAAAGATGACTTTATTGAAACCCTTGAACAGGATTCCATCATTATAGAAAAAGAAGAAAAACTTTATGATTGTGATTGTCCTGTAGACAGAAAGATAATTGAGATATTCGAAGAAGCATCTGATATAATTGAAATATACAGAGAATTCATAGAAAAACAAAAAGACCTGTCCTGTCTGAGAAATGCTATGGAACAGATCAAAATAATTTCAACACCTCTTCAGCAAATACTGGCAGGACATGACAAAGAATTAAAGCTTCTGGGTCTGGTGAATTATCTCACAGAAACAGGAAAAAAATTAAGACATATTCATGCCACAATGGACGGAGAAGAAGCAGAAAATGCTATAGAAGACGTCCTTAAAGGGCTTTACAGGGATCTGGATAAAATAGAAGCAGAAAGGAATAGATACTCCATCCATGATGAAAGTGATAAGATTGGCATAGAAGCACTGGAACTCTGCAGAAAAATAACGGAGAATTTCATTGAAGCCATAGAAGGGAACAATGTTACTCTGGTGAAAGAGAGTTTTGATATTATCCTGGAAGCATCTGAACTGGTAAGTAATTACAGAAAAATCCATCATGAGGAAAAAGAAACTTCTCTTCCTCAATATCTCATCAAAACAGGAAAAGAAATTAAAAGTATTTATACAAGCAATCTGGAAGATAAGGAGAAATATTTTCATATCATGCTTGAAAGACTTGAAGGAGACAGGAAAAAATTAGAAGAAAAGAAAAAGAAATATTTCACTGACCGGGAGATTTCTCAGGAAATTAAAGAACAGACTTCATTTATTATAAAACCTGTAAATACACATATAACAGACATATATGACAGAGCCATAGAAATTATAAATGCTTATATAACTTTTATAGAAGAAGAGAAAAACATAAAAGTAATCAATGATTCTTTTAAAATAGCCCTTTATATAGACTATCTATTGAATGAAACAGAGCGAATGGTGGAAGATATACAGTCTAAAGCTCCTGAAGCAAGAGCAGTTATCGGAGAAGCTTAATCCATCATATGTCACTGAAAAAAAATTCCCCGCCCGTGACGCGTCACGATAGAATGAAATTATTAAAATTTGACGAAGAAAAAGCATTTCAGTTTATAAAAGAACAGGTAGCCTTTGGGCCAAGACCTGCAGGAAGTACAGCTCATGAAAAAATCCAGCTTTACCTTTCTGATAAACTTTCAGAACTGGTAGATGAATTTACCCCCCATATATTTGAAGAAAAATTCTTTAACAAACCATGTATATGTAAAAATATAAGAGGAACTATTCATGGAAGAAACAGAAAAAACCGTATTCTTATAGGTTCTCATTATGACACAAGACCCTTTGCAGACGAAGACAGTGACCCTGCAAACCATAAGAAACCTGTTTTAGGAGCAAATGACGGCGCATCAGGCATAGCAGTTTTACTGGAACTGGCACGAATTTTTAATATAAAAAGGCCGAAATGTGATGTAGAAATAGTATTTTTTGATGCAGAAGACTGGTGCCGTATAGACGGTAAAGATGTATCTCTCGGAGCCCATAGATATGTAGAAGATAATCCAGATAAACTTCCTGATAAAGTCATAATTATTGACATGGTAGGAGGGAAAAACATGGAACTGGATGTAGATCTCCACTGTTTTATCCATAAAAATTGTGAAGAACTGACGGTGAAACTATTTCGTATTGGCAGAAACCTGAAATACCCTGCCTATAATTTCACCAAAACGGATACATACAAATATATAGTCTGTGATCATATTCCCTTTATATTAAAAAGAATCCCTGCAACCATTCTCATAGATATAGATTATCCGCAGTGGCATACAGTGTCAGATACTCCCGAGCACTGTCATCCCTTTTCCCTGAAGCAGACAGGAGACGTACTGTATGAATATCTCAGATAAAACGGCACTGATGTAATTTAATAAAAAGTGAAAAGAATAGGAAATTATTCACTTTTCACTCATTCTTAATTATAATTTAATTATGAAAGAATATCTTGAAAGAACTTACAGAAAAAACATGAAAAGCTCTGATCTTATATATTTCAGGGTTTCAATACAGGAAAGCGACTTATATATCGGAGCATTAAAAGATATTTCAGAAAAAGCAATTACTTCGTTAAAAAAACACAGACAATCAATAATAGATTATATATCACATGATCCCCTTTTTAAAAGCTCCCTCTCCCCTGTTCCTGTTACAAATGACATGAGCCCTTTAGTAAGGGACATGACAGAGGCAGGTTACCTTGCAGGAGTTGGCCCCATGGCATCTGTGGCAGGAGCAATAGCAGAATATGTTGCCCGCGATTTATTGCCCTTTTCGGAAGAATTAATCATAGAAAACGGAGGTGATCTCTTTATTACAGGTAAGAAAGACAGAAAAGTCGGAATCTTTGCAGGTTCTTCTCCCCTGTCGGGGAAAATAGCCATAAATCTGGAAAGCTCATCTCTTCCTGTTGCAGTAGCAACATCGTCCGGTACAGTAGGTCATTCCCTTTCTTTTGGTAAATCAGATGCAGTTGTTGTCGTATCGCCTTCCGGTTCTATTGCAGATGCAGCAGCCACAGCCTTAGGAAATATTGTATCAGAGCCGGAGGATTTTAATAAAGCAGTAGCATTTGCAGAAACCATATCGTCCATTATCGGAGTCATTATAATATGCAGAGATAAAATATGCATTACCGGAAATATTAACATTTCTCCATGCAACACTTTATAAGAGATACATCACAGGGTGAAAAATAATTTACAGATCATCTCCAGTCTCCTCTATCTTCAGAGCCATTCTATTAAAGATAAAACTGTAATGGATATGTTGCTGGACAGTCAGAACAGGATAAAATCAATAGGTCTGGTTCATGAAAAACTCTATCAATCGAAAAATTTTGCCAGAATTGATTTTAAAAAATATATTTATGATCTATCCTCCTATTTATTCAACAGTTATCGTATAAATATGAATATTATACTATTAAATATAAACGTCGGAGACATGTATCTCAACATCAACAAAGCCATCCCATGCGGCCTCATTATAAATGAACTTCTCACAAATGCTCTGAAACATGCTTTCACAGATGGCAGAAAGGGAAAAATTTCTATAAAATTTCATCGGGAAAATGATAACAAACTTATACTGGAAATCAGAGATAACGGTAAGGGTCTCCCTGAAGGTCTTAACATTGAAACATCATCATCTCTCGGATTGAAACTTGTAAAGAATCTGGCAAAACAGATTGACGGTAAACTTTATATTGAAAGAGAAACAGGTACGATATTTAAAATTATTTTCCCGTCATAACACCATTGCATTTTGATTATCCTTATGTTATTCTTTTTATAATAACAAAAAGGAGGAATGCAAATGAAACACATATCAATTATATTCATTTTTTCAATTCTTTTCTTTACTTCCGTATCACTTCTTGCAGAGGAAGGATATATTCCATTCGGTACAGGTATTGTACAGGGCAAACCGACATTTCACCGTGGTACTACCATAGCCTACTATATATGGGAAAACAACGGTATAGTTAATGTGAGATGGTCAAGCAACGGTTCTGCCCATATATTTAAAGGAAAAATCACGGCAGACACCGCTTTCTCCAATGTAATAAGAGTCGGAGCGGAACAGGGCGATTTTGTAATCAAACCTGTAAGAAATGAAATTCTTTTTTCTGCTACAACTTCCACTCTTTTAGATGGTTTTTCTTTTCAAATCAACAATCCTTCAAAGGTCAAGGTAAATCTTTTCGTCGACGGTAAACATATAGATCCGTCTTATATCTATATAGGGAAAGACAATGCAAATCCGCCTGGTAATCCGGTAATTTTTTACAGGCCATAAATCATGAGTCGTGAGTCGTAAGTAGTGAATAGGAGTGAACTGTGTTCGCCCGGTACCTGTGAAAATACGCATCACGCATCACGCATCACGCATCACGCATCACGATTATAAAAAAAGGAGTTTTTCAATGTTCAAAAAAATAACATTTCTTTTAATATTTATTACAGTCTGTTCTTTAATAGCTTATTCATCCGAAGAAGGTCCCACCTTTACAAAAGACGAAGCATATAACATGCTTAAAGAAGGAAACAACAGGTTTGTCACAGGTGAAAGAACATTTACTCATCTTGATGAAGGCAGAATAAAAGAGACTGCAAAAGAGGGACAGCATCCCTATGCGATTGTTCTTACCTGTTCCGACAGCCGTGTTCCTCCCGAACATATTTTTGATACAGGGATAGGCGATATATTTACCATAAGAGTTGCAGGTAATGTATTTGATACAGATGAAATCGGCACAGCCGAATACGGTGTGGCTCATCTAAAATCACCTGTAATTCTTGTTCTTGGTCATAACAAATGCGGTGCAGTTACAGCCGTTGCAACAGGAGCGGAACTGGAAGGGAGTCTGCCGGGACTCCTGGATAATATAAAACCTGCACTGGAAAGAACTAAAGTAAAAGATCCGACTCTTAAAGGTGATGATCTGGTAAATAAATGTATAGAAGAAAATGTATGGATATCTATAGAGGATTTATTTAATCAAAGCGAGATAGTAAGGGAATATGTAAAAGAAGGAAAGTTACTCGTAATAGGTGGTCTATACAATATTGAGACAGGTAAAGTCAACTGGATCGGACAGCATCCGGAAGAGAGGAAACTTGTTGAAAAAACGGAACATCACTGATTTTTTAATACTCAATCAAACCATGACAAAAAGCCCGTAATTACGGGCTTTTTGTCATGGTTACAATATTTTTCATACCGAACATTAACTGCAGATTATTTATCTCCTGTGCTGCCTGAAGCATCATTTTCGGAATACTTACGCCTTTCATTATTTCTTTTGTCTTTTTATCAAATAATTCAAATTTCATAGTTCTTATATTTTTAATATTTCCTATTTTTGCCAGATTACATAAAATGTTGGAAGCCTGAATACATAATAACATTTTATGTAATTCCTGATCTTCTACAAATTCAAGTCCATGATGGTATGAAGCGGTATCAACAAAATGTTTTCCATAGTTCCACTCATTCATGGCAATCTTACCTACTTCACAGTGATCTATATTCATATATTTTCTTTCTGCATCTATAACGGGAATAAAATCTTCCCTTGTTATATTGACAAGTTCCTCATATTCTACAGGCATGGAAATATAGAGTATTATTTTCCCTACATCATGCATTATACCTATCATAAACATTTCATCTTCAGAAAGATCTAGATAAGGAGCAAGAAGTTTTGCAAATATACCCACACCCAGAGAATGATAACAGATCTGTTTGTATAATTCTGTATTACTTACACTCTTAAAAAGATCTCTGTTAGCTGCTATTCCTATTATTTCACCTGCCTTCTTTACCCCTAAAATAGTTACGGCAGTATTCAGATTAATATCCTGTTTATAAAATCCATAAGCAGGTGACTTTGCTATCTGTATTATTTTAGAGCTGATAGCAGGATCATATTTAATCATTGCCGATACTTTATTAAAATCCCTTTCATCTATATTAAAGGTATCTGAAGCAAATAACAATGAAAGATAGGAAAAATCTCTTTTTTTAAGCTCTTCTATCGTTACGTTAATTCTTTTTATATTTTCATTTTTAGCCTTTTCATGAGAGCC
>JBEHWP010000247.1:0-8378 GCA_040217665.1 Vulcanimicrobiota bacterium | reverse complement strand
GGTGCCGGCTCAGGAAGATTAAAACCCAGAAACCAGAACCTGTTTAACTATAAAGCCAGTAAAAACAAGGAATTTATGAAAAAATGTAAAAGTATAGTATTTATATAATTAAAGCAAGGAGAATTGTATGTATACTCCCCTGACTAAAGAAAGTAAATTCAAAAATAAGAAACATTTTTTTCAGAGACATCCTGAAATAGGTAAATTTTTCGAATCCTTCGGTTGTCTTGCATGGCCTATAATTTTACTTGGATTAGCGGCACTGGTAATGTACATAGTTCCCTCCTGGAGACCTACCCTGATGATAATACTGGCCGATATATCCCATAAATGGAATTATTTCTGGGGTGATTTTTTACCTCATTGCCTGAGGTGGGACTGGTCAGATCCTAATGGAGTAATTAAACGCTAATACATAATTCTATAGTATTATTATTTTCCAGTAAGCTATAATATTGAAACCTCTGAACTTATTTAGGATTGTGTTTCTGTCTTTCTTCATAGACATCGAATACACTTTTATCTACGGCTCTTTTATATGCTTCCTGGAAACTGATGTAACCTTTTTCTATAAGTTCCAGAAGATTCTGATCGAGAGTCCACATACCTTCTTTCCTGCTGCTCTGAATGGTAGAATAAAGCATATGCATCTTATTATCTCTTATTATGTTACGGACCACATTATTAACCAGTAAAATCTCTGTGGCAACGATCCTTCCTCTTCTGTCTTTAAGAGGAACAAGAGTCTGGGAAACTATACCCTGAAGAAAGTCTGATAATAAAACCCTTACACTCTGATGCTGATCGGGAGGAAAGAAATTGATAAAATGTTCAATTGTTTCCGTAGCATTTCTCGTATGAAGTGATGCAAATACCATAAGTCCTGTAACGGATGCCCTGAGGGTCCATTCTACTGTTTCAGCATCCAGGATTTCACTTATTAATACAGCATTTGCGTCTTCTCTCAGGGCACTTTTAATGGCTGTTGCAAAAGTCTGGGAATGACCTGTAACTTCTCTCTGATTTATAAGGGAGTTATTGGATTGAAAGAGAAATTCAATTGGCTGTTCTATTGTAATAATATGATATTCTTTTTCCTGATTTATTAAATCTATCATTGATGCCAGAGTAGTACTTTTACCGGATCCGTTACTGCCTGTAATAAGTACAAGACCGCTCTCTTTTCTTGCAAGACTTTTTACGACGTGAGGTAAATATAATTCATCAGGTGTCGGTATTGCCTTTGGAATAACTCTCATAACAAGAGAATTTCCTTTATTCTGCCTGAATATATTTGCTCTGAACCTTGCCAGTTCCGGCACATCAACACTGAAATCCAGTTCCCAGGGAATTTCTCCGTAAAACTGTCCTTTTTGATAGCTTGTAGTCAAACGTTTTATTATTTCATCTACCTCTTCGGCAGTAAGAGGACTGTATTCTGTTTTTTCAAGGATCCCATGAATTCTCATCATAGGTACCTCTCCTGAAGATACATGCAAATCAGAAGCTCCGAGTTCTATAGCATCTGTAAAAAACTTTAATTCTTTTAAAAAATCCATATTCTGTAAACTCCTAAAATCAGGTTTCACTTTCTTGAGTTTTTACCGACCTGAGCATAAGCATTTAATAAACGTTTCCCTCTCGCCACTGGTAACACGTCATGAGAGAATATATATGTATTATTTATGCTTACCTCAGTAATCTCCATATCACAGTATCTGCAATCTTTAAATAACTATAAAAGCAGATTTCACGCCGTAAAAACTACAAATTCTATATTTCTAAATTATACAGGAATTTTATTATTATTACAAGTTCTACCGGATAGTTATTGCCTATAAGTATTGACTGTGTTATAATTCAGAGGAAAAGAGAAGCATCTCTCACAAGGAGGAGCCTTTTATGTTACAATTGTTATCTTTCATTACAATGCCCGGTCCTACGGAATGGCTTATAATACTCGTTATAGCCCTGATAATTTTTGGTCCGGGAAAATTACCGGATGTGGGTAAAGGTATAGGGAAAGCTCTGAGTGAATTCAAGAAAGCATCAAGGGGAGCAAAAGAAGAAATTTCTGTTACTCAGGAAAAAAACATCTGATTTACTCCTGCAATTTATAAATTTCCAGTTTCATATGTCCGGTCAGAAAAATCTATAATCCTCTTACAACATAATCTGTTCTTACAGAGTGCTGTACTATTACATTTATTCAGGTTATAATTCGTTGTTAATTCGAATTTTATTAAGAGCCTATCCGAAAAGTCGCCCTATACCTTTCTACTGCCAGGCTCTTCCGAAAAATCTATAATCCTCCTGAAAGAAAACCTGTTTTTACAGACATTTACTATTTTGCGTCTATTTAATTTACAACTGGCTGTTAATACGGTATATATTTTTCTCCAGAACCTGGCAGTGGAAAGGATGAGAAAATAAATATTACTTTTCGGATAGGCTCTAAGTACAGCAACAGATAAATTGGTATCCCCAAAAATATGGCACACACTCCTGTCACTGACCGGACTCGGGAGGAAAAGATATGCCGTATAAAAAGAGTTATACATTAATATAGGCGCGAAATATTAAAAGTCTGCAACAACAGGTTGGCATAAAACAGGATCATATCTTTTCCGGAAGAGTCCAGCAAGGGACAGGTTTCAGAGATGGGTAATAACTTGCCTGAAGCGGTAAAAAATAAACTCATGCATAAAGCGTAATGCCTGGAAATAAAACTATAAAAACAGTCTGTACCAAACTTTTTTACTATTGTAAAATTAATTAAAATATTTTATAATAGTGATAAGTTATAATGAATTTTTTCATATATACTGAGAATGATTATTTTTATCTGCCTATATCATTTTAAAGGGGAAATGTTCTATGTTTTTTCCTGTTACAGAAGAAATATTTGAATTTATAACGGATCAATTAAGTGATTTTATTATTATCACAGATCTTGAAAGTAAGATAATAACAGTAAACAAAACGCTTCTGGATTTATTGTCATGGAATAGAGAAGATTTAACCGGAAAACCTCTCAGCATTATATTCGGAAAAGATGAAGATGTATTTCAAACAATGAAATTTAACAGGCCACAGTTAGTATCTATAGCTTCTCATAATCAGAAAATACCGGCTCAATTTTCTTCTTCTATAATGTTTGACAGAGACGATAACGCCAGAGGTATTCTTGTAGTAGGAAAGGATATGAGAGAAACCAGTAAACTCAGTTCCAATATAGACAGGCTTAAAAAAACTATAAAACAACATACGGAAGAAACAACAACAAAGATTTCTCTTCTATCAGATGCTCTTGCAAGTGTGGGGGAAAGTGTTTTAATTACAGATGTATCCCAGAGAATAATCTTTTACAATAAAATGGCAGAAGAAACCTTCCGCTTCAGGCCAATGGAATTACTGGGAAAAAGCCCGGAAATTCTCTATGAAACTTCAGATAATAGCAGTTTTAAAGGTAACTGGCATGGTGAAGTTATGGCAGTAAAAAAAACGGGAGAAAAATTTCCTGCTCTTCTTACTACATCTACTGTAACTAACAAAAATGGAATTACCACCGGTATTATAGGAGTTCTTCGTGATATAAGTGAAATAAGAGCACTTGTAGAAAAACTGGAAGAAGCAGGTATAACCCTGGAAAAAAGAGTTCAATCACGAACAGAAGAACTTGAACGTTCTAAAATTCTCTGGGAAAAAACCTTTGACTCAATAGAAGACATGGTTTCCATACATAATACGGATGACAAAATAGTCAGGGTAAATAAAGCAATTACAAAAAAATTTAATAAGACTCATTCTGAACTTGAAGGCAAAGACTGCTGTTCACTCTTTGGCCAGGAAGAGCTATTTCCAAGTTATGAAGTTATAAAATTCAAGAGAAGTGTTCAAAAAGAAATAAAAAGTGAGAAACTCGGCGGAACGTTTGTCATCTCTGCATCTCCAATGTTTAACGAAAACGGAGAAATAGAAGGTATTATTCATATAGCAACTGATGTAACAAAAAGAAAAACCCTTGAAGAGCAACTGATACAATCTTCAAAAATGGCTGCAATCGGAACACTGGTGGCAGGAATTGCCCATGAACTGAATAATCCTTTAACGATTATTATGGGATACTGTTATATGCTTTTAAACGACCCGTCTCTGGGAAATGAATTTAAAGAGAGACTTAAAAAAATTCAGGAACAATCCAACAGAGCAAAAAAAATAATTTATAATCTTTCCGTATTCAGCAGAAGCCATAAATTAGAAAAGAGAAATGTAGATCTTCTGGAATTAATAGAAAAAACTCTGGAATTGATAAATTATGATCTGGGAAGAAAAGATATAGAAATTATAAGAAATTTCGAGGAAAATCTCCCCTCTGTCTATGTTGATGAAAATCAGATACAGCAGGTGATTTTGAATATAATAAACAACGCAGCAGATGCTATTTTGAGTTTTAAAGATAAAGGCAACATAAAAATAAGAGTTACAAGAGAAAATGATAAAATAAATTTAATCTTTTCAGACGACGGTGCCGGTATTGATCCGAGACATATAAATAAAATATTCGATCCTTTTTATACAACTAAAGAAGTCGGTAAAGGTACAGGCCTGGGTTTAAGTATATCCTATGGTATTATTAAAGAACATAACGGAGATATAAATGTAAAAAGTGAATTAGGAGAAGGCACAGACTTTACAATCACTTTACCTGTTTCCATATTAACAGATACAGAAGAAAAAGAAAAGGTCATATCGGAATTAAAAGAGAACTCTCCGACAGGGTCTATACTTGTTGTAGATGACGAAGCATTGATAGTAGACGTAATAATTTCTTCTCTTAAAAAACATGGTTATACAGTAAAGGGAGCCTCAGACGGGAAAAAGGCCATAGAAATGATTAAAGAAATGGATTTTGATGTTGTTATATCTGATTACAGAATGCCAAATTTGAGTGGAGAAAAACTATACAGGACATTACTTGAAATTAAACCATCACTTTTAAAGAAATTAATATATATTACAGGTGAAATGGCAGATGAGACGAACCTGGCTTTTATAAAGAAAAATGAACTTCCTGTATTACAGAAACCTTTTGATATAAATAAATTAATAGAAATAGTCAATGATTTAATTCCTGCGGTATAGACGTAATGCGTAACACGTGAATGGTAAATGTCAACCTTCACTCTTCACTCTTCTCATATAAACCCAATCTGATTATCGCAGAGGCCACAAAATTCCATAATCCCTGTCATAATTTTTCAAATAAAAAACAGGATTCCCCGTTGTTTTTAACGAAATTAAGAATTATAGTGTAGTTCACAACAAATTACAGATAATCCTCGCGTAACGCGTAACGCGTTACGCGTTACGAAGCACTTAATTTCTAATAAATTATGAAACTAACTATAAATTGCTTCCTCGCGTCACGCGTTATGCGTTACGCGTCACGATAACAAACAGAACAGGCGGTAAGATATTGGCAGAATTTTCACAAAACAAACCACTCACAGAAGGAACAATACTGGAACATAGATATAAAATTATATCACTCGTAAAATCCGGTGGTATGGGAGCAGTATATAAAGCTTCAGATGAAAAACTGGACTGTATCTGTGCAATAAAAGAACTCATCCCCCCTTTTGGATCCGGTAAAATCCAGGAACAATCTGCTTTATGGTTCCAGAGAGAAGCAAAATTGCTTGCCAGGCTTGACCATCCAAACCTTCCGAAAGTATTTGATTATTTTTTAAACAGGTACCGTTATTATCTTGTAATGACCTTTATTGACGGTGAAGATCTGGATAATAAACTAAAAAGAGAAGGGAATCCAGGATTTCCTGAAGAGAAAGTCATAGAATGGTCCAAAGAAATTCTTAATTTACTCTGTTATCTTCACAATCAAAACCCTCCTGTCATATACAGGGATATAAAACCGGGAAATATTATGATTCATAATGATGGAAGGATAATGCTCATAGATTTCGGCATAGCAAGGGTAATTTCTCAGAATGATACAGGGAAAACCGCCATAGGTACAGGTGGATTCGCTCCGGTAGAACAATGCAGGGGTAAAGCAGAAGCAAGATCCGACATTTACAGTCTGGGTGCTACAATACACTGTCTTCTTACAGGCATTGAGCCACTTCCTTTCAAATTTGAACCGGTACGAAACCTGGTTCCTTCCATATCGCCAGATTTAGAAAAAATCATTATAAAATCCTTAAAAGATAATTTAGATGAAAGGTTTTCTACTGCCGGAGAAATGCTTGTGTCTATAGAGAAGATTTCTAAAAAGCATAAAAAAAACAAAAGGGAAGATAAACAATTACCGGGGATTTATAAAAAAGAAAAAGTAGCCCCCAGACCCGGTAAAGAAATAATAGACAGAATCTTCTATGAAGATGAAGATGTTACCCTTACAGGGACTCAGTTAATTATTCAGGAAAATGAATATAATTTATGTGAAATAGATTCAGTTAAAGTAAAAAGAGAGATGGACAGGAGATATTTAGTAACAAATGGTTGTATAGCATTTGCAATGTTTATAAGTATCTTTTTTCTTCTGGAAGCTATTATTGCTACAGAAGCAGGTTTATTCATACTGATTTTCATAGGAATTTTATATATAATTTTACTTATAACGGTACGAGATTACAATTACATTCTTCTTGTAATTAAAGGCTCTGATGAGATAAAAGCCTTTATATCCAAAGATAAAAAATACATGGAAAATCTTTCAGATAAGATAAATGAGGTTCTAAAATAAATTTATGGTTATAGCAATTATAATTATAGCTGTATTCTTTATCATGGCTGCGCTGATGTATACCAATAAAATCTCCGCACTTATAGCACTGCCTGTTATGGCATTTATTATTTCAGTCGTTTCCATGATTCCTTTTGCAGAAATTTTTCAGTTAATATTAAGTAAAAATTTTGTTCCTCTGGCTATGATAACAGAACCGGTAAAAAACATTATAAAACTGGTTCTGGATGAAGGTACATGGAAACTGTCCGGTACTATAATGACAGTGCTTTTCGGTTCCATGCTCGGTCAGTTAATAGACAAAACAGGTATAGCCAGAAATCTTATAAAAAAGACTGCAGAACTTGCAGGAGACAGGCCTCTTGTAATAGCAATAGCTCTCGTATTTGTCACAGGTCTGCTCTTTACTGTACTCGGAGGTCTCGGTGCCATTATCATGGTAGCCACCATAGTATTTCCCATTATGTTATCCATAGGCATAACGCCAATGACGGCAGGATGTATATTTCTTCTGTCTATTTCGCTGGGCGGAGTGTTTAATTTCGTAAACTGGCAGCTTTATATGGATGTACTCAAACTTCAAAAAGAAGAAATAATAAATTTTGCATGTCCTTTCGGAATATTATTTTTTATCTCCATAGTTATTTTCATATTAATGGAATTTAAAAAAGACGGGATAAAAATAGAATTTCTCAGGAAACGTAAAATGCCTCAGAGTGCCTTCAAAAGGGATATTGATGTAGAAGCACTCCAGAAAGAGGCATGGCAGAAAAAAGGCGTAAAAGAAATACCTGTTATTCCTGCTAAAGATTACGAACCGCCCTGGTATGCCCTGATTACCCCCCTGGTACCTCTTGTTCTGGTCTTTGGTTCTGCCGTAATAAGCAGAATAGAAAACGTAAATCCCCCTTATATATTCCCTATAATACCGGCTCTTATGGCAGGCATGATCTACTGTATTATTACAACAATCCATAAAGGAAGAAACTCGATTCAAATCTTTACCAGATCCATTTTTGAAGGTATAGCAAATGTAGCACCTGCTGTGGCTCTTATGATAGGCATTGGTATGCTTCTGAATTCAGTAATGCATGACAGCGTAAAATCTGTTATGACCCCTCTTATAAAGGCAGTCATGCCTTCAGGTGCAGCAGGTTATGTTCTGTTTTTCACCATATGTGCTCCTCTTGCGTTATACAGGGGCCCCCTTAACCTGTGGGGTCTTGGAAGCGGACTTATGGCATTAATGGTTTCTACCGGTTCTATTCCCGGAGCGGCCATTATGGGTGCCATCTTCTCAGTAGGTATGATTCAGGGTGTATGTGATCCTACAAATACCCATAATGTATGGATAGCAAATTATCTGGCACTGGATACTCAGAAGATATTAAGAAAGACTGTTCCCTACATGTGGTTTCTTGCCCTTGCCGGACTTTTACTTGCAGCAGTTAAATATTTTTAGGCTCTAAGTACCGCTCCAGATAAGTTCATACCCATTTCTAAAACCTGTCCCTGTCCGGACTCTTCCGGAAAAGATATGATCCTATTGCGTGGCAAACTGGTTTTGCAGACTGTTAATATTTTGCGTCTATATAATTTATAACTCTCT
>JBEHWP010000246.1:0-8380 GCA_040217665.1 Vulcanimicrobiota bacterium | reverse complement strand
AATAATTACAGGTATTTCAAAAGCTTCATTATATAAAAGGTTAAAAATATCATGGATAAGAGAAGATGAAAGAGGAATATCAAGAAAAATCAGGCTGATTTCCTCTTCACTTATAACCTTTACAATTTCATCAAAATTATTGACACATTTAAGTATAAATGTTGCACTTTTTTCTTTGTTAAGAAGTTCTGTAATTAGATTGCTTATATCTCCGGGAGGATCTTCAAGCAATAGTATGTTTATATTGTTACAATCCATCATATGTATCTCCTTGCTGATTTACTGACCTGAATATAAGCTATAGTTGACCAGGTTAAAATCTTCCGGTTTTTTATAAATTAAGTTTTGGGTTTTCTTAACACGGCACCAGGAACCCTTGACCTTAAAAAAATAACAATTCCTATACTGTAAAATTATTTTTTATCATTATATCAAAGAAATTATGGTAAGTGAATAAGTTGACAGATATTCAGTAAAAGTGTATAATATAATTGTATCTACAGAAACAATTTCTATCGAAATAAATTTTCCGCGCTCTTCAAAGTACTTTTCCAGAACTTCTAACAAACATGCTAATTCGTCTTATTTTTGATATAATTGTAAATGTGATGTAAAACAGGTTAATTTCGCACATCATAATATTACCGGGGTGAGCATAAATAATACATATATGAGCTCGTGAAGCGTGACGGGAGGTATGATTCTATTACATGCTCATGGTCGGGTCAGTAGATTTTTTAGATAATGCAAAACTATATTAGGAAAGGAAGATTATTTATGGGGAAAAACTCTTTATCATCAAGAACGGTAAATGATATGTTAAAGTATGTTCTGGAGATAGAAAAACCTGATTCTATTGCGGTACCTGATTGCTACAATCAATATTTATGGAATATAAACAGAGACATTACAGAAATCTTCAGAACAGCAAAAGAACTTGAAGAATTGAGGGATAAACTTTATACATATCTGGAAAAAAGCGAAAGAGACCTTTACAGTCTGGACTGTAAAAAAAAGGTTCTGGAAAGGGATCTTGTAAGAGAAAGTATAAAGGTTTTAAAAAATATTATTGCGCCGATAAATGAAAAAAGAACAGGTATAAGTTCATTAAAATATCTGTGGAAACTTTCGAAAAATTCTTATGAAGGTATAGAGGCAGGGTTTATACTTGAATTCATAGCTCTATTCAAAGCAATTTCAGGTAAAGCCGATGTCTATATAGAGCGACTGGACGGGAAAAAGATACCTGACTTTGTTTACTTAAAAGGCAGGGAAGCAGCATTAAAAAGGACGGAGATTCTGGACAGTGTATCTGAAACAATAGGCGAATATTTCAATAAATATCCGTCAGGTCTGGAAAAAGAAGTCATTAAAAGAAGAGCAAAAAATAAAGAGAGAATCTTGAAATATTTTAACGGTTCTGACGAAGACTGGGCCGATTACAGATGGCATTTAACACATGTAATAAAAAATGCCGATACAATAAGTGCTCTTCTGGAATTAAAGCAGAGTCAGACGAAAGCCATCAAAAAAGCAGGGAAAAACAGAATACCTTTTGGCATTACTCCTTACTATTTGAGTCTTATGGAATATTCAAAAAAAGAACATTATGGCCATGCAGTAAGGGCCCAGGTAATACCGCCTCCCGATTATGTAGATACACTGTGTGACGGTAAACTGGACAGAAGTGCTTTTGATTTTATGGGAGAACAGGATACATCACCGGTTGAACTGATTACAAGAAGATATCCCATGATTGCCATATTAAAACCTTATAATACATGTGCTCAGATCTGTGTTTACTGCCAGAGGAACTGGGAAATAGACGAATGTCTGGCCCCTGATGCACAGGCTTCTAAAAAAACAATAAAGTCTTCTCTGGAGTGGCTGAAAAACCATAAAGGTGTGGGAGAGATTCTCATCACAGGCGGTGACCCCATGATTATGGCAGATGACATGATAGAATATATCCTGAAACAGCTTTCTTCAATGGATCATATATTTCGTATTCGTTTCGGCACGAGAACACCTGTTGTGCTGCCACAGAGATGGACAGATAACCTTGCCGATATAATCGGTACATATCATATGCCGGGCAGGAGAGAAATTGCCGTAATGACTCATTTCGTACATTCTTCCGAAATTACTCCCGAAGCATGTGATGCAATAAGAAAAATAAGATTAAGAGGTATAGGTGTATATAATCAGTCAGTATTCAACATGGGAAATTCCCGTCGTTTTGAAAGTGCAAAACTGAGGCATGACCTGAGGCTTGCCGGTGTTGACCCCTATTATAACTTCAATATGAAGGGGAAAAAAGAGACAAGAAGTTATATGGTTCCTGTTGCAAGAATACTTCAGGAAAGGAAAGAAGAGGTAAGAATACTGCCGGGACTGACCCGTACTGACGAAACAGTTTTCAATGTGCCGAGAATGGGAAAAAATCATCTCCGTGCCTGGCAGGATCATGATATCATCATGATACTCCCTGATGGTGCGAGAATTTACCAGTTTCATCCATGGGAGAAAAATATTACACTCGTACCTGCCTATGATTATACAGATGTGCCTATATATGATTATCTTCAGGAACTCTTAAAGAGAGGAGAAGATATTGGAGAATACAGAACCATCTGGTATTATTACTGAAAAAATGAAAAAAATTTTTACTTTATCCATGAGAATTAATTTAATATTCCTGATCCTTTTATCTGTATTGCCTGTATTTGCCATAATGATATACACAGGTATGGAAAGGAGAAATATTGCATTAAAAAATGCAAATTACAGCACCCTCCAGCTGGTAAGAAATATAGCGATACATGAAGAACAGGCATCTAAAAGTATTCATCAGTTAATTACAATATTATCCGAACTGGATATAACAGAAAAAACTTCAAAACGCCGGGGATTTCTGGAAGAAATTATGAAAGAAAATCCTTTCTGCGCCGGTATTATTATTACAGATAAATATGGAAATATTCTTTTCTCTACAGATTCAGGTAAAAAAACTTCTCTGGCCGGCGAAGCATTTTTTCAGGATGCAATAAAAGAGAACAGGCTTGTTGCAGGAGAATATACAGAAAAACATATATACAAAAAAGCTGTCCTTCCTTTTGCATGTACTGTAACAGACAGGCAGGGACATATAAAGGGAGTAATCATAGCCTTTTTCAACCTTGAATTATATGGCCAGGCCTTTCTTCAGGCTGAATTACCTGAAGGGTCAAACCTTATATTCTGTGATTCACAGGGAAGAATTCTCAAATATTATCCTTCTTCTATGAATTACGAAGGAGAATATGACCTGCCCGGCATGATGTCTGCCATGACGGGACAGCATCAAGAAGGCACCTTTACAGGGAAAGGTCTTGACGGTATCCAGAGACTTTATGCCTTTAAAAAATTAACACTCAGAGAAAAACCCTATCTGTTTATAAGGGCAGGCATACCGTCATACAGGGCATTATCGGAAGTAAACTATATAATGGTAAGAAATATATTGCTCCTCTTATCTTCCCTTCTTATTACAATTTCTGCGGGATGGTTTCTGGGTAATATCATTATAATCAACAGATTGAAAAAACTTTTAAGCGCTTCTTTAAAGCTCGGCCTGGGAGATATGAAAACCAGAACAGATGTTCCCCATACGACAGACGAGGTAGGACAGCTTGCCAGATCTTTTGACAAAATGGCAGAAGCACTGGAAAAAAGAGAGGAAGAAAAAGAAACATCCCGCCAGGCCCTCAGAATGAGTGAGGAAAAATACAGAAAACTTGTAGAGCAACTGAATGAAGGGATTCTCGCCATAAACAGAGATGGAATAATAACATTTGCCAATCAGGCTTTTTGCAATATAACAGGATACAGAAGAGAGGAAATTACGGGAACAAATCTTCTGTATTATGTCAGGGAAGAAACGGCAAAAAAGGTGAGAGAACAATTTGAAGTATTTGAAGTACATGAAAAAATGTGGTCAGAACATTTTGAAATAATACTTAAAAGAAAAGACGGAAAAGAAATTTATACTGTTTTCTCAAATTCCTCCATATTAGATGAAAAAGAAAATTATTCGGGAATATTCTCTGTTGTCATGGATATTACAGAGAGAAAAAAATCTCAGGAAGAACTTCTGTACAGGCTTTCAGTAGAAGAATTTATTACAGATATTTCAAGTAAATTTATAAATATTACGGCAGATGAAATAGACAGTGAAATAAACTTTGCCCTTGAAACAACAGGTAAGTTTCTGGGAGTTAAATTATGTTATATCAATATATTTTCAAAGGATTTAAAAAATATAGAAAAACACTACAGGTGGTGTGACGGTGACTTTGTTCCTCATTCCGATTTAAATCCCAGGGAATTCATTACAGATTTTCAGATGAAACTTGACGGAAAAACAATAAGGTGGGAAGAATTTTCCTACAAAACAGAACTGGCCATTCCTATGGTCATAGAAAAATCACTTGTAGGCTCACTTGTATTTAATTCAGAAAATGCAGAAAGAGTATGGAGAAAAGAAGATGTGAGACTTCTGAGACTTTTAGGAGAAATTTTTGTAAATGTATTTGAAAGAAGGCGTTCTATAGAAGAAAAAAGACAAATAGAAGAGCATCTATGGCAATCACAGAAAATGGAAAGCCTGGGTATAATGGCAGGCGGAATTGCCCATGATTTTAACAATATACTGGCAGGAATGCTTGGTTATGCAGAACTTACAATGATGGATATTCCGGAAGATTCACCTCTGAAAGGAAATATTGGGGAAATAATAAATTCCATAAACCATGCCGCAAATATTACAAGACAGATACTGAACTATACAGGGAGAGGCTCTATTGTAAGGGATAAAATAAATCTTAATGAACTTATCAGAAAGATGGAAAAATTCATTAAAATTTCTGTCTCAAAAAAATGTAATATTTTATACAATCTTTCTGAAGAACTGCCTCTGATAGAATGTGACAGAACACAGATAGAACAGATTATTATGAATTTTGTCATAAATGCCTCTGAAGCAATAGGAGAAAATCAGGGTAATATAAATATAAGAACAGGTATAAAGGATTGTGACAGATATTATATTGCTGCCACTTATCTCAAAGAGAAAATATCTGAAGGACTTTATGTATTTCTGGAAATATCAGATACAGGGTGCGGTATGACAGAAGAAGTAAAAGATAAGATATTCGATCCTTTTTTCACAACAAAATTTCTCGGTAGAGGACTGGGCCTTGCTGCAGTTCTGGGTATTATCCGGGGTCATAAAGGCGCTATCAGAGTCTCCACTTCACCGGGGAAAGGAACTACTATGACAGTTCTGTTTCCGGCTTTAAAAAGAAAAGAAATAACTGTAAGAACTGAGAAAAAACCTTTTGAAACCTTCAGAGGAACAGGTACTTTCCTTATAGTAGATGATGAAAAAAGTATTCGTACCGTAGCGGAATCCTTTCTCAGGAAATCCGGTTTTGATGTATTGACTGCTTCAAACGGTAAAGAAGGAATTGAAATATTCAAATTAAAAGGTCAGGACATATGTGCAGTTATTCTGGATATGACCATGCCTGATCTCAGCGGGAAAGAGACATATGATGAACTCTGTAAAATCAGGAGTGACGTAAAGGTCATTATTTCAAGCGGATACACTAAAGAAGAAGTATACAGACAGTTCGGCAATGATGGAAGCAAAGATTTTCTTCAGAAACCCTATGAATTTAAATCATTTATGGAGGTGATAAAAAAATATGGCTATGCATAATAAAAAAGAGGGTAACGAAACAATTTTTACTTATGTATTAAGACTGCTTCTCCTTTCAGTATCAGGAGGTATAATCATAGGAACTGTTACAGCTATAGCCTTAAAATGTCTGAAATTCTATTTTAACAATGCAGAACTGGTTCAATCGTTCTGAATAGAGAGAGAAAGGGGGCTACAGGAATGAAAAATGTAAAAGAAGAAAAAAAGACGGAATTATCAGAGAATTCAGTAAAGAGAAAGGTAGTCAGAACCAAAACCATTGATGATGTATTTACAGATGAAATTGAAATGGTAAAACCAAAATTTGAAGTCAACTATGATGCTTATATGAAACGTCTGTGGGAGGCAAATCCTGAAATTTACACCATTCTTAAAGATTCTGAAAATCTGGAAAAAGCGAGAGATAAAGTCTACACATATCTGGAAAAATCAGAACGTAAAATATTTGAAACAGACAACGATTTACATATTCTGGAAAAAGCAACTGTAAGAGAGTGTATAAGGGTATTTAAAAGTATTATAGGACCTGTCAATGAATATCGTACAGGAGTATCTGCTCTTGACTGCCTTTGGAAGCTATCAACAGGCAAAGGAGAAGACCTGCAGATTTCTGCAGGTTTTTTGATGGAATTTATAAATCTTTTCCGCGGAGTTGCAGGCAAATCAAACATATATTTTGAATCGTCTGAAGCAAAAAAAGGTATACCTGATTTTCTTCAGATGGAAGGACGTCGTGCTGCAGAAGCAAGAACGGAAATACTCGATGAACTGGGTTCGACAATGGAGAAATACTTTAAAAAATATCCTTCAGGTCTGGACAGAGACGTAATAAACTGGAGACAGGAAAATAAAAACAGAATTATCCGGTATTTCGGCGGCCATCACGAAGACTGGAATGATTACAGATGGCATTTAAAAAATGTAATAAAAACATACAAACCGTTACTGGATCTTATTGAGCTTACTGCAGAACACAAAGAAGCAATAAAAAAAGCTTCTGAAAACAGAATACCTTTCGGCATCACACCTTATTACCTGAGTTTAATGGACAGGCAATTATCCATAGGTTACGATCATGCCATTCGTGCACAGGTAATTCCGCCTCCCGATTATATTGACATGATGGTAGAAAACAGGGCAAAAAGAGGTTGTATATTTGATTTTATGGGAGAACATGATACATCTCCTGAAGAACTTATTACAAGAAGATACCCTGGAATTGCCATATTAAAACCTTTCAATACATGTGCGCAGATCTGTGTTTACTGCCAGAGAAACTGGGAAATAGACGAAGTTCTTGCCCCCGATGCCATGGCACAGAAAGAAACTCTTGAAAAATCACTGAAATGGTTTGATTCCCACAGAACTGTAGGAGATGTTTTAATTACAGGCGGTGACCCCTGTATAATGAATGATAAAGATTTAAAGATTATACTCGAAATACTGGCAAAAAAAGAGCATATACGCAGAATTCGTCTCGGCACAAGAACACCTGTTGTGCTACCAATGAGATGGACAGATGATCTGATAAACATCATATCTTCCTTCCATGAACCTGGACGGAGGGAGATTGCCATAGTCACACATTTTGAACATTCCTATGAAATAACACCTGAAGCAATGAAAGCTGTTCAGAAAATAAGGAAAACCGGTATATCTGTTTATAATCAGGAGGTTTTTACCATTGAAAATTCCCGTCGTTTTGAAACGGCAAAACTACGGACAGACCTGAAATTAACAGGAATTGATCCATATTACACATTTAACATGAAAGGCAAAGAAGAAACAAGGAAGTATATGGTTCCCATAGCACGAATTCTTCAGGAAAGAAAAGAGGAAGCAAGACTACTTCCGGGACTTGACAGGACAGACGAACCGGTGTTTAATGTACCGAAACTTGGTAAAAACCATTTAAGAGCCTGGCAGGATCACAGAGTAGTTATGATTTTACCCGATGGGAGCAGAGTCTATGAATTTCATCCATGGGAGAAAAACATAAAACCTGTACCTCCTTATAATTATGTAGATGTACCGATATACGATTATCTTGAAGAACTTGCAGCAAGAGGTGAAAATATCAGAGAATACAGAACAATATGGTTTTATTATTAACTATACTTTTGCAAATTTTACAAACTGTAAAATAATCTATTCAATTTTCAGGTGTCAGATGTCAGGTTTTGGGCCAGGAAGATTAAAACCCAAAACCTGAAACCTATTTACTGAGGTGAGTATAAATTAATAAATACATGCTCTCGTGACGCGTAACGCGTGACGGGAGGAAACCTTTTATTACATGCTTATGCTCAGGTCGGTAACTATAAATTCAGTAAAAACAGGGAAATTATGAAAAAGTGCAAAAGTACAGGTAGTTATATATAAAAAATGGAGATGAGAAAAATAAATCTATGGAATTACAGAATGAATATAATGTAATAAAAAAGGAAATAACAGAAGAATCTGTTATTTTCGTAAGCATTATAAAATGGTTTATATTGGCCGCATTAAGCGGTGCAATTATAGGCCTGGCTACAGCAATATTCTTAAAGCTTTTAAACGGAGGGATTAATTACACAGGTAAATTTCCCTTTTATTTTTTCCTAATGCCGCTGTCTTTCT
>JBEHWP010000245.1:0-8382 GCA_040217665.1 Vulcanimicrobiota bacterium | reverse complement strand
TCTCATATTTTAGTTCATATATAAAATATGACTTGTATCACAAGTCATATTGCAATAATTATGCCATGTTTTTACATTTTAGAGAGTAGGTTATATTATAGCTTAATTTTCACTTCACTGATAACTGCTTACTGTACTACAGAACCAGGTATTATTTTTTCTCCTTCAGATAAGCCGGAGATTATTTCAGTATTCTCATTGTCACTCAAACCAGTTTCTACTATTCTTTCTACATGTCCCTTTCTATCCGGTATATAAACGACACTTTTCCCGTTGCTCTGATGAATGGCTATATTGGGAACAGTAAGCACATTTTTTCTCTGGGCCACTACTATATCATTATATGTATTCATGCCCATTTTCAGCAATCCTTTAGTATTATCCAGTGCTATTGTGACTTTATAATTTGCAACATTTTCTATTGATTTGGTGCCTTCGAAAGCGGCAGAAGCTACCATAATTACTTCTCCTGAGAATTTCTCATCAGGAAAATTATCGGTTGTTACAATAACCTTCTGATGTTCCTTTACTTTACCTATATCCCCTTCGTCTACCATGGCCTGTATGATGAGTCTGTCAAGATTTGCTATGATAGCTACAGGAAATGTAGGAGATACTGCCTGTCCCGGCACTACCTGTTTTTGTATAATAGTTCCGCTTACAGGTGCTTTAATGGTAGTCTTATTAATCTGATCTTTTATCTGTTGTATGCCTATTTCTAACTGTGTGACATTATGCCTTGCTGCTTCTGCTTCCTGTTCACGTAATGTTATCTGACCATAGAGGGCCCTTGCGCTTTCCAGGGCGGAATATGCCTGATCAGCCTGTGCCTGTGCAATGTCTATCTGTTTTTTTGAAGCTTCTTTTTGCTGAACAAGTGAGGCTTTCGCCAGTTTCAGAGCTTCTTCTGCCTGCTTTACCTGAGTTTCTGCTCCGTTTGTAGCATGCCGGCTCTGAAGTCTGGCTGATTCTACTTTTTCTTCTGCTATCTTATAATCATTTACTGTTTTTTCATACTGACTTTCCGATAGTTCGTAATCCTGTTTGGATATAAATCCCTGACTGTAAAGGTTTTTTTGTCTTTCATAATTTGATTTTGCCATATCTACTGCCAGTTGTGCCTGTGATAATCCTGCCGACGCTTCCCCTTCTATTACAGGAACCTGTCCCTGTGCCTGTGCCATATTATCCTGTGCTGCTTTAAGGAGAAGCTCTCCGTCTGTTATTTTTGCCCTGAGCTGTTCTTCCTGGGAAGCAATCTGTATCTTTAACTGTTCTACCTGTTTCTGTGCCGCCCTGTATGCACCTTCTGCCTGTGATATTTTCCCTTTTACTTCTGCCGGCTGAATTGCCACTGTTGTTTCTGCCTGTTTGACACGTACCTGTGCGACTGCAAGACTTGCCTGTGCCTGCTGAAGTTGTTTTAACAGATCATTTTTGTCAAGTTCCACAAGAATTTGATCTTTTCTTACGACACAGTTTTCTTCAAAACAGATTTTTTCAACTGTCCCCATAATTTTGGGTGTTACAGCAACCTGATCCTGTTTTGTAAGAACCATGCCTGATGCGGATACTACTTCATTTATATCACCTTTTACCGCTGATTTTATTTCCTGTGTGGCAGTTTCCTCTTTTGTGCACCCTGATAATAATATTATAAATGTTAAGAATAAAATGCAATTCAGTATATGTCGCACTTCAATGCCCCCTTATATAAGAATCGTTACGCGTGACGCGAGGCCCTTGTTTATTTTATCTATCATTTTTCTACCGGACATCTTCTATCTTAATATTGGCTACATGTTCCACAGTTGCCAGAGCTATTTTATAATTATATATTGCATTGATATAATCTGTTTTTGATTTCATAAGATTTAACTGGGAGTTTGTTACTTCCATTATAGTTCCTGCACCCTGTTTGTATTTTCCTTCGGAAATTTGTAGATGAATTAATGCCAGTTCTACTTCTTTTTCTGCTATTTCTATACAACTTTCTGTACTTTTTAAGTCAAGCAAGTCATTTTTAACTTCAAGTTTTACAGCTGATACCAGCAGTTCTTTCTGTTTTTCTGCTTCAGCTGTTTTAGCCCGGATTTTTTCAAGTTCTGCCCTGTCTGCTACGTTGAATATAGGTAAATTTAAACCAACTTCGAAATAAAATCCTTTTCTTCCGATAGAATTATTATTTCTTACTATATAACCGGCATTTGCATTTATTGTAGGTTTTATAAGAGCTTCAATATTACTTACACTGTCCTCCTGGTTGGAAAGGGCCAGGTTAATCTGCCTTATCTCACATCTGCCGGTAATGGCTCTTTCCATCACAGTTTTTTCATTTATATTTAAAGAAACATATGAATTGTCGCCGTAAATGTCAATAGTCTGTTCCAGGTCTCTTCCCATTACAGTATTCAGATTGTTAATAGTTTTATTATATTCGTTCTGAGCCTGTGAAAAAAGCATGGAGGCCCTTGTAAGGGCCACTTCCGCTGTTACTGTATCTACCTGCGGCACAAGACCTGCATCAAAGAGTGCTTTCGCAAGTTTTAAGTGTTCTTCACCGGCTTTTACATTTTCTTCCGATAAACGAAACTGATCTTTTGATTTAAGAGCAGAATAAAAGGCCACTTTCACTTTATATGATACATCTTCCTTTACAGCTTCCATATTGATTTCTGCATTTTCTTTTTCAAGCTGTGCAGCAATTAATTTTATGTGTCTTTCTCCTCCGTCATATACAATCTGACTTACTTCTACTGCCATAGATGCATCGAAATTATCACTGTTTAAATATATCTGTTTGCCGTCTGTTAAGTCCGGGTTTGGTGGTGACAGGCTGAAATCCATGTAACCTGTCTGATACTCACACTTTCTTGCAGAACCCAGAACATATATTCTGGGATATTTTCCTGCATTAATCTCTTTTATGTTTGCACCGGTTACATCTATCTGTTTCTGTGCTACTTCTATGGAAGAATTATTCATCAGAGCAAAGTTTATACATTCTTCCAGTGTTAGAGATTTTTCTGATGCTTTAATATATGCGGGCAGAAAAAATATGAAAATCGCTAGTAATAATATAATTTTTTTATTCATAATCTAAATGTATAGGAATTTTCATTCCGTTTAAACTATTATATGGTTGAGAGTCGAGAGTTTAAGGTTAATTTCAATTCTCAATTTTCAACTCTCAACAGCTCACCTGGAGGGCATTAAGTTCATAACGGAAGTGATTTTTTCTATATAAAAAATCTTTTTTTTTACCGAGTCATCCTCGAATTGTAGATTATACAGGAAAAATCTCTGGAGAGCAATAGTTTTTTTATTTAAAATTGTCTTCTATTTATAAAGGTTTTTCCTTTGAAATTTCTGTTTTACAGACAAGATGAAATATTTTCTACAAAATTTCAGGAAACCCTTTTAATTTTTAGATTCATTCTAATCTATACGTTTTTTTAAAACTATAATTTATTACTATACTTTTGCATTTTTTCATAATTTCCTTGTTTTTCCTGATTTTATTGTTAAACAGGTTCTGGGTTCCGGGTTTTAAAACTTCTTAATCCACACCTATAACCCTCATTTGCGACAGTTATATTGACTTCATTCCTGGATTGTTTTTTTACAGTTTTTAAAATCTGCAAAAGTATAGTTATTTATAAAATCACCTGCCATTTTTAAACGCAATAATGGTTGCTTTTTAAAATTCACTGTGATATAATACTTCCAATTTACTTTCTTACACTTTATTCTACTCAAAAAAGATGCTCTTAAAGCTTTCTGTGATTATAGGAGATAATTATGATTTACGAACTGAGACAGAGTACCCACAGGAAATATTATCTTAAAGTAGCTGATCGTCTTGCCAGGCTTGGGTTTACACCGAACACCTGGACTATGATAGGACTTTTTATGGGTTTTTCCATGGCTTTAATGATATATTTCCGTTCTTACTTCTGGGCTATGATTTTTGGACTTGCTATGGCCTGCTGTGATATAATGGATGGTGAAATAGCGAAACTCAAAAAAACTACGACTCCTTTCGGCCGTCTTCTTGATGTTACAGTAGACAAATATGTGGAAGGTTTTATAGGCCTTGCTGCAGGACTTTCTATGGAACCTGTCCTTATGCCTTCACTTATATGGGGTATTTTATCTATATGGGGAAGTGTTCTCATAAGTGTTGTTTCAAATGTCGGAGGAATACTTACAAAAAAACAACCCTTTAAACTTGTAGGCAGGGGAGACAGAGGCTTGATTATATGGGTAGGTCTTATACTCGGACTTATAAAACCTGTGTTTTTCAGCTACAGTATCATTTTGATAACAATTCTTTCACATATAACAGTTATAGTGATGTTAATAGAATATTCCATTATATTGAAAAAAGAAGAAAAAGCTCTTCCTGAAAAGGAGGAGAACATTAAGCCTTCTGTGGAAACACAGGAATGTGTAATCCACTGACAGATATGACCTGAGAGGTCACAGGCACATATGAAAATAGCAGACAGTGAAGTATAAAACTTCATAATTTTCATATAAAATTCTTATACTGAAGAGATTTCCAATGTTATTAATCTATGTTCTGATAGGGTCTATAGCAGGATTACATTCATCCTGCTGGGGTGGATATAAAGATTCTCCCTATGAACCGTTTATTGTAAAAAAATACATAAGAAGTATAATTGTCGGTGCTGTATTCGGTCTGATAATGCCCTTTCTTTTGAAGCTCCACGGTTATAAAGAAATTAATCTGGCTCTCTTTTTTGTTTTTGTAATTGCTCTGGAAAGAGTATTTACGGAAACTCTCAAAGCATTTTTCAGAGAAGAAAACCAGGAAAAATATAATATACCTACAAAGTTTCATTACCTTGGCAAAATTATAAATGGCAGAATATTGAGAATTTTTCTTGGTATTGGTTTTCTAGGCCTTATTTACGCCATGTTCTGCATACCTGAAATATACGGAAATTTTATAAAGATCCACTTTCTGACCTGTATTTTCTGGGGCGCTATGAGCGGTCTTGCTTCTTCTCTTGGAGGTATGTGGAAAGATGCCCCTATAGAGGGTTTTGATATTGTGAAATTCCCCAGAAGTTTTATCTTTGGAGGCATATGGGGAGGTATTCTGTCACCTCTTGTAAATACCGAATACTCTCTACTGTTTTTTGCCTGTATAGGCTCTGAGAGGATGGTAGTTGAATGTTACAAGACTTTTTTTATGGGCGGACCGTCAAGCAAGTTTAAAATAAAAGAACCTGTCTGCCCTGACTGGATTGAAAAGCGTAAAGTTCTTTTAACTCCATATATAATTACATGGATTACTTTTTTAGGACTTTTAATTCCATCTTTGATAAAGAAAATATTTTAGATATTTTTAAAAAGGATCTCTATATTTTCATAAGAAATATGGTAAAATGTGAAATTGTTTTAATTTTAAGGAGGTGTAAACTACTGAATATTTATCACTGAAGTGTGACGTAAGTATTTCAGATAGTAATCAAGTTAAATTATGGATAACAATAAAGTTGATTTTAAAACCCGGTCTTTATGTCCAACATGTAGAAAGATGCTGGAAGCCCATGTTTACGAAGAAAACGGAAAAATATGGATGAAAAAACATTGCCCTGACCATGGAGAAACCCTGGATATATACTGGGCTGACATAGAGTCATTTAAACGGTTCGAATATTATAAGGTAACAGATAAGGGATTTGAAAAACCTCATAACCAGAAATCAAAAGGTTGTCCTTTTGATTGTGGCATATGCAGTGAACATCATTCAGGAACTTATATGCTTATAATGGATGTTACAAACAGATGTAATTTAAACTGTCCCATATGTTTTGCCAAGGTTCATGAAGGGGGCTATGTTTTTGAGCCAACACTCGATGAGATAAGATTTATGCTGGAAAATGCAAAGAAAGTTAATCCTGCTCCCATTACAACAATACAGTTTTCAGGCGGTGAACCTACTGTAAGAGAAGACCTTCCTGAAATACTTTCTCTGGCCAGAGATCTCGGTTATACTGCCATTTATGTTAATACCAATGGTCTTAAACTGGCAAAAAGTGTTGATTACTGTAAAAAGCTGATAGATAGCGGTATGACAAAGGTTTACCTTCAGTTTGATGGGACCACTCCTGAACCTTATTTAAAAACAAGAGGTTTTGATATTCTCCCGGTAAAAATGAAAGCTATTGAGAATATGAGGAAGGCAGGATTTAAGAGTAAAGAAATAGCAGATAACTGTTTCTTCCTTGTTGTTACAGTCGCCAAAGGCGTAAATGACCACCAACTCGGTGATATAGTAAGGTTCTGTGCCGATAATAAAGATGTTATAAAAACCGTTAATTTCCAGCAGGTTTCCTTTATGGGAAGAATGAATCTGGAATTTAATGATCTTGTAGAACAGAGAATCACTACTCCGGATGGTTTCAGACTTCTTGAAGAACAGACAGACGGTGCTATTACAGCAGATGATTTTCTGCCCTATTCCTTTACATCCAAATTTCTCCATTTTTATAATGCATGGAAGATGAAGATGAAACGTTTTAAAAATGTTTCGTGCCACCCTCACTGCGGAAGCCACTGTCTTACCTATGTAGATAACGGGAAACTTATACCTTATACCAGGTTTCTTGATATGGCAGGTATTGTTGATTTTCTGGATCAGCAGGCAACTTTGCTTGATAAAGGTACAAGTAAACTGAAAATTTCTTATAATTTTGTTACAAATATTGCAAAATTTGTAAAGACAAAGAATTTGCCGTCAGATTTGAATGTAAATACCTTTGTAAACCTTATTAAAGATATAGTCACAACAGGGGAGAGAAAAACTGTCGACAAACTCAATCAGAATACAATAACTGTAAGTAATATGCATTTTATGGACCTCTATAATATGGATGTAGAGAGAACCAGCAGATGTATAATACATTATACAGTGCCGGACGGCAGACTCATACCTTTCTGTACCTATAATAATTTATACAGACAGGATGTAGAGAAACAGTTTGGAAGACCTGTAAAGGCTTCAGATATCCCTGAAAAAATAGAGAGTCCTGTATAGGTCTCAGGGAAGAGAATATAATCATTTTACAGGGGTACGGTGCGCCGTGCCCCTGTATGCGTAAAATACGTCTATAATCTATAAAATCCTCGCGTCATGCGTCACGCGTCACGCGTCACGATAATAAAAAATTATGTTTCTTAAAATACTTGAAAATCTGATTATTGCAAAAAATAATTTTAGAGATAATTTTGTCAGAAGCCTTATAAGTATGATGGGAGTAACTGTAAGTGTGGCTTCTGTTATATGTATTGTTTCCGTAGGTATTGGTGCTGAAGCTGCTATAAGCAGTAAGATTAACGGCCTAGGTCCGAACCTTATAACTGTTCTTCCCGGTGGAGGAGATAGTCAGGCCATAAGACTTACAGGTCTTGTAAAAAGCAACCTGACTATGGATGATGCAAAAGTCATAGAAAAAGAATGTCCTTCTGTAAGATATGCAGTACCTGTTTTGAGTGACTCAGTAACATGTAAATATAAAAAATCCGAATATAGGACCAGTATTTCCGGCACAACACCCGATTATTATGTTGTAAGAAACTGGTTTGTCGATATAGGCAAACCTTTTGATATTCAGGATTATAATTCTCAGAGAAGTGTCTGTCTCCTGGGAAGAACGGTAGTAAAGAAATTATTTGGCAGGGAAGACCCGATAGGTAAAATCATAAAGGTAGACACTGCCAACTTTAAAGTAATAGGCATACTTCAGGAAAAGGGTATGATTATCATACAGGATATGGACGATACTATTTTTGTTCCTCTTTCATCTATGCAGAAAAAATTGAGTGTAGGAAAAACTAAAAATGTAACAAATATACTCGTACAGCCAAATGATTCTGATACTATGAACTCTGCCAAAGATGAAATTGTAGATCTCTTAAGAAAAAGAAATAATCTTAAAAAGGACAAGGAAAATAATTTTACCGTAGGTTCTCAGACAGAAATATTTTCTCTTCTTTCAGTAATAAGCAGAATACTTACTCTTATGCTTGGAGGAATTTCTTCTATATCAATACTTGTAGGAGGTATTGGTATAATGAATATTATGCTTGTTTCTGTTGGTGAAAGGACAAGAGAGATTGGAGTAAGAAAAGCTGTGGGAGCAAAAACCCAGGATATCCTCATACAGTTTCTTATGGAATCGATTATACTCACATTAATAGGTGCTCTTATAGGCATAATCATCGGTATCTCTTTTTCCAGAATTCTAAGTTATATGATAGATCTTCCTGCTGAAGTTCCGCTTTATTATATGTTTTTTGTCTGTTTCTTCTCTGCTCTTGTTGGTTTAATAGCAGGTGTATATCCTG
>JBEHWP010000244.1:0-8386 GCA_040217665.1 Vulcanimicrobiota bacterium | reverse complement strand
GACAATTCAGTGGGATAAGGGTGAAAATAATGCTGAACCAGGCGGACAGGCCAACAAACCTTATATGTTCGGAGGGCGAAATTCAGATAAATCCAGCGGAAGCAAATATACATGTAATTTGAAACATGCAAACAGTTTCCTTGTAAACAGAGTGGCAAAAAGCAAATTCGAGAATAAGATGTATACGGTTCACTATTATGTTGATCTTAACGATAGTAAAGGATATCAGGAAGTATTTAATATCAGTTATGAGTGGAAAGAGTTAGATGTAGATAAATCAACATGCAAGTGGAAAAAGGCAACTGACGGTAAAGGCACATGGGTGCCAAAAACAGTATGGAAAAATACTAAATTAAATCCGCTGGCACTGTATGATTCATATGGTACGGATATTCATATTATACGGTTTAAAGCTGTCAGCTGGTCTGGAACAAATGTAGTCGCCTGGGGAGGGACTTCTGATCAATTTATAATTAAAGATAATGTAGAAGACGGTGAAATATATTCCTACGTGGCTACAGGTTCTACAAATAACCCGAATGTAAAGTTTTTACTTGTTCTTACCAATTAAAGAATAGAGTATCTCCTGCCGGGAAACAGTGTAATTTCCTCCCGACAGGAGATATATTTAATAAAGAAAGGAAAATATAATATTATGAATATTAAAATGGCATGTATAATACTCTTATCCGTTATTTTTATATCTATTCTTACCGGCTGCGGTTCGGACACTACGGTAGTGCAGCCCACTCCTATTGCAACCTTTACGGTTAAAGGAGTCATAATAAATTCAACTTCACAGCCTGTGGAAGGAGTAAACTGTACTCTTGAAACCTATGGACTGGGAATAGCCGGATCGGTTATATACACAGCTCAGACCGATTCCAGCGGAAAATATTCTTTCCCCAATATTTCAGCAGGGAGATATAAACTTACAGCCAGTAAAGACGGTTATGTAAAGGTAAATACTATATTTAACGCCAGCAACTCTCAAATATATTCGACAGTTAATGTCATTATGGTAAGGTACGACGAATGGAATTCCGTGATGGGCTCAGACCACCCCTATAATGCAAATACAGGATATGTGATGGTAACAGCCATGGATTCTGTTGTAACCGAAGGCGACCTCGGAAGAAATTCTGAAATAACTGCCCAGTTTGATCCTATGGGCAGTGTATCTGTAGAACTTGTATCCAATAAAGACGGAGCGCCTGTCGTTTATCAGTCCAGAGGATATTTAAATAATAACGGAACAATAGACTGGTCTGCCATGGTAACCTTTGCAAAAGGGATAGCCTGCTTTTACGATGTAAGAACCGGTGAAGCGTCTACAATCTCTGCAACAAAAAGCGGTTATTATTTTACAACCGTGAAAGATGCAGTCGCCACTGCAGGAGAGATAAATCATTATATACTCATAGGTATTAAAGGTGGTGTAGGAGGCTCATATTCTGTGGCGATTCAACGTGTTGCAGATAAAAGCCCTCTAAAAGGTATTTGCTACAAGCCTTCTCCTCATGACTACAGACCGGGCATGTCAGGTATATATAACGATTCCGATTTCTGTAATGACGGTTTTAATAAATTATGGGGCTCTGATGGCAGAGATGATATTGGAAATTTTGCAAAAGCAGGTGTCAATTTCCTCCACATGTATGATCTGAACCAGCCTGGTTCCGGGCGTAACCACACTAATTTTATGAACTATTGTAACAGGAAAGGAATTTCTATTGCCTACTCTGTATCTGCCTGGTTTGTCGGGAATATAAATAACGGCAGTGCAGACACATGGTTAACAAATTTTGTAAATGAAGTATATCCCGGCGGGACAAGAAATACTGCAGTTATAATGTGGTGTGTTGGAAATGAACCGGAACTTGGAGAGAATGGCCAAACAATAGAACTGGCGGCAAAAACCATAGCAAAATTAATACAGGCTGAAGACAGAGCAGGAATAACTGATAGTGAGAGAATTGCAATTACATGTCCTCTTTGTTTTGGTCTATTTGGCGGCACTACAGAGGGTATCGTTAAGCTTCAGGAACTTAAAACTGCTTTAAAAAACAATGGTATTTCCGATGAAGTATTCAATAATCGTTTTATTGCAGCCATCAATACTTTCAAAGACGGTCCGTCACTCAAAACTTATGTAGAGACTACTTTCCCTTCTGCGTCTGCTGCAATAAACAATGGTAAATCAATTCCATTCTGTTTCTTTGAGATAGGCAAAGAAATAGGTGGAGATGTAACAACTGAAGATGCACAGGGTGAGTATTATAAGAGCCAGATCTCATCAGTTTTTCCTTCTGCAAAATCTACAGGGCCATTTTTCGGAGCCTGCGTTTTTTCCACAGTCAACGAGGCATGGAAAACCGGTACAGAAGCAACTTTCGGCGTTTATAAAATCAGCGCAAACGGCACAGTGAATGCAGAAGGATATCCTGTAGATACATGGTCAGAAAAACCCAATTTTACAGTTATGAAAGACTATTATACTCAGCACTGATGTAGTTTTCGTGACGGGTATTCAGCCCGTCACGAAAACTACTGACCTGAGCATAAGCATGTAATAAAATTGTTCCTCCCGTCACGGGTCATGCGTTATGCATCACGATAGCATATATGAATTATTTATGCTTACCCCGGTAAAACAGAAGGAAACGAAACATGAAAAAAATATTTGCCTTTATAGGAAGTCCTTTAAAAGAAAATTCAAATACTTATACCCTGACGAAAATGATGACAGATTCTATTATTGAGAAAGACAAAAATATTACCTGTGAGATTTTAACGGCAGGCCATATAAACATAAATTACTGTAAAGGGTGCTGGCTCTGTATGACAAAAGGGGCCTGTCCTCAGGATAAAACAGACGATATGGCTATGATAAAAGAAAAACTCCTGGAAGCAGATTTTATCATCTTCGGTTCCCCCGTTTATACCATGCAGGTATCGGGGCAGATGAAAACCTTTCTGGACCGTCTCTGCTGCTGGTATCATACGATAAGACTGGCGGGGAAACCGGGTCTCACCGTTTCCACTACTGCAAGCGGAGGACTTAAAGAAGTCCACGATTTTCTTTATATGCTTATGAGTGCTCTCGGAATAAAAGTAGTGGGAAGGCTCGATACTATAGGTTTTTTCCCGAAAGTCCTGAAAGACCCGGCAGAAGCAGAGAAAAAAGCTTCAGAAACTGCTGAATTAATCTATCCCTGTATAACAGGAGAAAAACCTGTAGAAACAGATGATATGCTTGAAGAATGTTTTCTTGCAATGAAAAACAAATCTACCTTCGGCGCGGAATTTCTGCCGGCAGATTATGAATACTGGAAACAGAAGGGCATGTTAGAAATAAATTCCTACGGAGAATTACTCGAAAAAATAAGAAAGAAGGGTCAATAATGCTGAAAGATCTGGTCACAAAAAACAGAAGTTACAGAAGATTTTATCAGGATTTCAGAATGGAGCCGGATACACTTAAAGAGCTGGTAGACATGGCAAGACTGACGCCTTCTGCAAGAAACATGCAGCCCCTTAAATATATGCTCTCCTGTGATGAAGAAAAAAATTCTTTAATTTTCCCTCATCTCGCCTGGGCAGGGTATCTTAAAGACTGGCAGGGCCCTTCCGAAGGAGAAAGACCTTCTGCCTGTATAATAATACTAGGAGACAGGGAAATAAGCAGGGATTTCTTCTGTGATCACGGAATAGTAGCTCAGACAATGCTTCTGGGCGCAGTAGAAAAGGGGCTTGGAGGATGTATAATAGGCTCAATAAACAGAGAAGGT
This sequence comes from Vulcanimicrobiota bacterium, assembly GCA_040217665.1. GTDB lineage: Bacteria > Vulcanimicrobiota > SpSt-956 > SpSt-956 > JAKJGF01 > CALARM01. Next base: position 4,595 of record JBEHWP010000244.1, on the reverse strand, counting down.
CTCAGGAAATCTCTGAATATATCCGACAGATATGACATACTCCTGGTTCTGGCTCTCGGTAAACCCAAAGAAACAGTTGTAATTGATGCAATCGGTAAGGATATAAAATACTGGCGTGACAGTGATGGGACACACCATGTGCCCAAAAGATCTATCGATGAGATTATTTTACCGCTCTGAGTATTCTTCCCGTCACCTGTTATGAGTCAGGAATGTTCCATGCGAGTCTGATAAAATATTAACATTTCTATTTTTCCTCCTAATAAAAGGATTTTATTAATTTCCGGTAAATTTATAAATATACTTTTGCAGATTTCTTAAAAACAGTTGTAATTCTTAAATTTAAGGCTAACTAGCTATTAGCAATTAGACTAAAAAACATACGCTAAAAGCTAATAGCTGATAGATCTTTGAGCCTTACGTAATTTTATTCAACTATGTAAGAAATTATAATTTTTTTTTAAACGTGCAAAACTATAGTTTATAATTATCTTCAAAAAATAAGAGATTAATAAAATGGTTATATGGATAATAGTATTTATAGCAGGTCTTATGGTTTTAATAAAAAGTTCTTCCTCATTTGTGGATTCTGCAGAAAAAATAGGACTTTCTCTCGGCATATCTCCTTTTATAATAGGCATAAGCCTTGTAGCGGCAGGAACATCATTACCTGAACTTGCTTCCTCTATTATTGCAGTATTGGAAGGCTCACCTGAAATAGTGGCAGGAAATGTTACCGGTTCCAATATAACCAATATATTTCTTATACTCGGTATTACAGTCATAATAAGTAAAAAAATAAATATCAATTATGAAATAGGAAAGGTCGATATACCTTTACTTGTATTTTCAGCTTTTTTATTTACAGTAACAGTATGGGACGGAGTCTTTAATCTATATGAAGCCCTCATATGTATTGGAGGCCTTGTTATATATCTTTCCTATACTGCAACAAACCTGTCAAAAGAAAAACAGGATTCATTAAATCATTCAAAACTTCTGGAGCAAAAATTAAAAAAAATTTCAGAAGGTTTAGAAAATCTGAATCTTTTCGAAAGACTGCTTTATTTTAAAACAGGTTGTGAGAAAGAAAGATTACAAAAACTTCTTGGAAAAGACAGGAAATTTGCCGATTTTTTAACAAAAATAAATATAAAAAATTTCCTCCAAAAAAATATTCACAGCAAATCCTGTTCTGATATAAAATCATCCTGTTTCGGTCAGATTATCTATTTCAGAGGTTATGAAGATTTTAAAGATAAATTTTTACAGATTATAGAAAACAGTTTTTCTCTTGGCCATACATTGACTATCCTGGAAAAAAGTCAGAAAAAATCTCCTGTAAAAATACCTGTAAAAGATTTCATTATACTCCTTATAAGTGGATTTTTTATTTATCTGGGAGCAAAATACACTGTTGACTCTGTTATAAAACTCTCGGAAATCTTTAATATCGGTAAAGAAATTATAGCTACCAGTGCCGTAGCACTTGGCACATCTTTACCGGAACTTATGGTAAATATTTCTGCAGGTAAAAAGGGAAATTTTGACATAGTTGTCGGAAGTATTCTTGGGTCAAATATATTCAATACCTTTGCCGTCATGGGTATTCCTGCTCTTTTGGGAAATCTTCCCGTAAGTTCAACTATATTAACCCTGGGACTGCCTGTTATGTTAATGGCTACAGGTATATTTGTTATTATAGCTCATGACAGAGAACTTACTCTATGGGACGGATGGATGGCTCTACTATTCTACGCTCTTTTCATAGAAAAACTTTTCAACTGGTTTTAAATGAAATTTTTTTAAAGGGAGAATGTAATGAACTCAAATAAAGAAAAACTGAATTCAAAATTAATAAATATTCTATCATCCGATTATGAACTCGAAGAAGAAGTATTAAAAAATATTATAGAAGCAGCCGAAATACAACTGCTTATGAATAATTTTTATAAACTCACCGGAACAGGAGTCGGTATTCTGGACTTAAAAGGAAATATTCTTGTCGGAACAGGCTGGCAGGATATATGTACAAAATTCCATCGTATTCACCCTGAAACACAGAAAAACTGTATAGAAAGCGATTGTTATCTCACACAGAATGTAAAGAAGGGACATTACCTTGCCTATAAATGTAAAAATAATATGTGGGACATAGTTACTCCTATCATTATAGGAGGTAAACATCGGGGAAATCTTTTTCTGGGACAGTTTTTCTATGATGATGAAAAACCTGATTATGATTTATTCACCAGACAGGCTAAAAAATACGGGTTTAATAGAGATGAATATATTTCTGCCCTTGATAGAGTACCCAGGTGGAGTAAAGACAGAGTCAATACGGTAATGGATTTCTATGTAAAATTAATAGAAGTGATTTCAACTCTCAGTTACGGTAATATACAGCTGGCAAAAGAGATTCTTGAGAGAAAAAAAGTTGAAGAAGAACTCAGAGAAAACAGGGCAATGCTTTCCAGTATAATGAATTCTATACCTCAATCTATATTCTGGAAGGATAGACAGAGTGTATATCTGGGATGCAATCAGGTCTTTGCCGAAGCAGTCGGCATAAATAATACAGAAGAAATAAAAGGGAAAACGGATTTTGATCTTCCATGGCCGGTTGATGAAGCAAAAACCTATATAAAAGATGACCTTGAAGTTATGGGAAAAAACATTATAAAAAGACATATCATAGAACCACTTCAACAATCAGACGGTAAAAGGATTATTATTGATACTACCAAAATACCTCTTACCGATAAAGAAGGACAGGTCTATGGAATACTCGGAGTTTATGATGACATAACGGAAAGAAAAAAAGCAGAAGAAGAAATAAAACAATTTTATCACACTCTTAATTCAAGCCTGAATGAAATTTATATATTTGATAAAGAAACACTTCTTTTTAAATTTGTCAGTGCAGGTGCGCTAAAAAACCTGGGATACACAATAGAAGAAATTAAACGTCTCACACCGGTTGATATAAAACCTGATTTTGATATAAATTCCTTCCAAAAACTTATCTCTCCATTAATTTCCGGAGAAAAAAATAAAATTGTCGTTGAAACAAGACACAGAAGATATGACGGAACTTTCTATCCCGTAGAAGTACATTTACAGTTATATGAAGAGAAAAAAGAATTTCTGGCTGTTATACTTGATATTACAGATAGAAAAAAACTGGAAGAACAGTTACTTCATTCCAGAAAAATGGAATCAGTGGGAAGGCTGGCAGGTGGCATAGCCCATGATTTCAATAATATTCTCGCCATTATCCTGGGACATGGAGAAATAATGGAAGGTGAACTGCCGGAAAATTCTCCTTTCATCCAGGAAGTAAATACAATAATCAGAGCCGCAAAGAGAGCAAAAGATCTGACAAAACAGCTTCTGGCCTTTGCACGAAAACAGACAATGGCAATGAAACCTGTCAATCTTAACATAATAGTTAAGGATTTTGAGAAAATACTCAGAAGAACTATAAGAGAAAATATAACAATTGAAATGACTCTTTCTCCTTCTCTGAAGATGATTAAAGGTGACGAAGGACAGATAGAACAGATAATTTTGAACCTTTCTCTGAATGCACAGGATGCCATGGCGGACGGAGGAACTCTTTTGATTGAAACAGAGGAATCCCTGCTGGATGAAGAATATGCAAAATCCCATGAAGGAGTAAGTCCCGGTATTTATGCTATGATGGTAATAAGTGACACAGGTGAAGGTATGTCAAAAGAAACCCTCGGAAAAATCTTCGAACCTTTCTTTTCAACAAAAGATATGGGGAGAGGCACCGGACTGGGGCTTTCCTCTGTCTATGGAATTGTAAAACAGCATATGGGACATATACATGCTTACAGTGAACCGGGGAAAGGAAGTAATTTCAAGGTCTATTTTCCTGTAATGGAACAACAGGACATTATTACGGTGAAATTACCGGAACAGAGCAAACCAAGCAGTGGCAATGAAACGATTCTCATAGTGGAAGATGAAGAACAGGTAAGGAAACTCGCCTGTACAATACTGAAGAAATACGGATATAAAGTATTTGAAGCATCAGGCGGAGAAAGTGCATTAAAAGTCTCAGAAGATTACGGAGGAACAATAGATCTACTGGTTACAGACGTAATAATGGGTGATACAAACGGGAAAGAACTTTATGAAAGACTTTCCGCCCGAAGGCCTGACATAAAGGTACTTTATATGTCAGGCTATACAGAAAATCTTATAGGACATCACGGAATACTCTATGAAGGAGTGAATTTCATACAGAAGCCTTTCTCTCTGAAGGATTTTGCCTGCAAAGTAAGAAAAATTCTGGAGTAATTTTTTAGAGATTCAAGATAATCGTTACAGAAAAAACTTTCTCTGTAAAAAATTTACTTTCCATTACCGTTCAGTATGAGTTCCATACCTTTATGAGCTTTTTCATTGGAAGGATCAATTTCCAGGGCTTTATCAAAACAGAGAAGAGCTTCGTCATATCTTCCGAGACCATAGAGAGAGGCTCCTTTATTGACCCATAACTTTGCACATGAACCATTACGTTCTAAAGCTCTGTCAAAACATTCAATGGCTTCTTCATATTGACC
>JBEHWP010000243.1:0-8392 GCA_040217665.1 Vulcanimicrobiota bacterium | reverse complement strand
CGCATTACGCATTACGCATTACGCATTACGATTCTAATATAAATCCTCCCGGTGAAGGTTACCTCCCGGACATACTTCCAGGTAATATGTTATGGTTAGCTGAATATTTACTCAAAAGAAAATATCCTTTTGAAGTCTTTTTTCATGCTTATAACCGTTATTTTTTTCTCTGTTTCCGCAATATTTAAAGCCTTTTCCGTGCCTTTATCATAATCATATTCCCTTATATCGTCATCATGATGGAGTAACAGTGCAAGTCCTCCGTTATCTGCTGTGGTCTGAAGCATATCCAGATCTCCGTTCGAATTTCCGCAGGCAAATATAGCTTTTCTCCCTGTGAAGAGTCCGATATTCAATGTTTTGTTCGGGCCGTCATTCAAAATTACCGTTTCTCCTCTTATTACGGTTCTTTCACCGTTACAATCGCCAAAGGAGTAAGTCACATAAGAACCTATTACATTTTCCAGAGGAATATTATAACATTGTTCTGACATACGTCTTGCAAAAGTTACTTCTCCTCCTGTTACCATATAAACTTTAAACCCTTTGTCCTGAAGATAACGGATCAGTTCTACCATGGGAAGATAGGTGAGTTCCGTGTAAGGCCTTTTGAATTTGCTGTGAGTCTGTGTGGAAAGAAAGAGATCTACATCTTTTTCATAATCTTCCTGTGTCGTACCTTTATGAGTATCAATCAGTTTCCCGTAATCCTGTATCGTTGTATTGCCGTACAGATAGTCTTTATCGTCCGTATATGAAGCTTTATAAGGCTGTATTTCTCTCAGAGCCGGATTCTGTTCAGCCATTTTTTTCGTAAAGCAAAATTCATATTGAAATGGTATATACATGGGTTTTTCTATCCAGAGAGTGCCGTCATTGTCAAAAGCTGCAACACGATTTTCGGGAGCAACATAATTTTTACTGTCTTTATCTGTTACAGAGTCCACAAAATTTATTATCTTATCTCTTGTTTCTCCGTTATTCCAGGAAGGTAAAACTTCTTCCGGCCCTGCCAGTGATAAGGTTATTGTGAGCAAAAATAGTACACAGATTATTGTTGATTTGAGTTTCATTGTTTTTTTACCTCCTGATTTTTTATCATTCTTATATAATAATTGTAAAATCTGGTTTAATCCAGCATTATTACCATATTTCCCATTTTAATTCTTCGATTTCAATAAAATGATTATCACGTGTTACAAGGGTAAGATTATATTGTTTTGCAATAGATGCAATCCAGATATCATTCTCCGGTATAGGGTTCCCTTTTTTTCTTAATGAATTTTTTATAATTCCGTATTCTCTGGCTGTATGTTCATCGCAATTTAATAATGAAATAATAGAGGCAAAATGGTTTATTTTTTCAAGATTTTTATCAGTCTGTCCGGATTTATAAGCTCCATAATAGAGTTCTCCAAGAGCTGTGCATGAAATAAAAATATCTGTAGCTTCTGTTATTTTTTTCAGAACCGAAATTTCCCCATTGAAAAGAGCTATAATAATATTGGTGTCTAATAATAATTTACCATTCATTCATTTCCACTTTTTCACAGTCTTCTTTTATTACCCTGCTTATTTCCTGTGATTCTTCTAAAGTCATAATTCCTGCAAAGGGAAGTAAATCTTTACCGGGTGTACCTTTAATGCCCGCCAGTTTATATGCAAAATTAAGTAGCTGCAGTTGAAATTCAGGGGATAAATATTCGATTTGTTCCATTATTTTAGCTTTAATTGCTGGATCAGACATTTTTTCACCTTCTCAGGATATTCCTATACTGTACCTATTATTAATAGCCTTTATTGTTTTACCTCTCATATCTTTTATTACCTTTTCTACTTGCTTTTATTTTATCATATATCCTTTAATTATTCAATCATTTATCCTGTTGCAATATAACATAGATTTTGATAAATGACGTAAAATATAATATAATTATTTAGATTCCTATAAATAAATTATTATCCGGGATTACATAAGAATTCCACCTGACCATAATATTACGGAAAAAGCATATATAGTTAATTTCATAACAATCTATAATTAATAACCTCGTAATGCGTAAAGCGTGATGCGTGATGCGAAGGGATAATAACTCATTACGCATTACGCATTACGCATCACGAATTATTTAAATTCTAATAAGTTATGAATTACACTATAAATCTATTTTGGATTGTGATATATACAGAAATATTTCGAAAAAAATTTTAGAAGACATCATGGGAGAAGATTGTCATAAAAATATTCCCGTGACAGGAGGTTGGGAAAACGAATATCAGTAAAAAATGATTTATGAATGATATAGCAGGCAAAAACAATAAAATCATTATAGAGGAAAATCCCCCTGCCATTCATATATGGTCACAGGGGAAAAGAAAACTTTCTACAGGTATTCCTCCCGCTTTTATAGAAACGGAATCGTCCCGTTACTCCGTAACATCTATAAAATCTCGCAGTAAAACTGAGAATACTGAAAAAATCATATGGAATACCGGCAGGGAAGATTTTTACGTTATTTTAACTGTCACAGTATCGGAACATTTCGTGGATTTTCTCTGGGAAGGAACCTCTGCCATTCTGGCTGTTACCTTTGACATGTCATCAGACCATTACTGGTGCGGCCAGGGGGAATTCCTCAGACATGAATGGCCTCTGAATAAAACTGCTCTGCCATTCGGCCCTTTGATTACGTCGGATAACGGCCCCACAGGTCTCGGAAACATTCAGACCCCTCTCTGGTGGAACTCAGAGGGCACGGGGATTTATGTTAAAGACTGTAATTCTCTTTATGCCGGCATAGAACCTTATAAAATACTAATTGTCGGCACGGAAAGCAAATCTCTGAAAATCAGAGTATTTACGGGGGAGACTATACCGGAAAGTTATTCTTATTTTATAAAAGAAGCAGATAAACCTTCGAGAATCCCTCCAAAAAGACTTCTGTCGTTACCTGTATGGACTACCTGGGCTTTTTATAAAACAGATATTACTCAGGAACATGTTCTGACTTTCGCGAAAGACATAAGAAATCATTCATTCCCGGGAGGAACTCTGGAGATTGATGACATATGGCAGTCAGATTACGGAGATTTTGATTTTAACCCTCATAAATTTCCCGCTCCTGAAGTTATGATTGAAAAGTTGCATGACATGGATTTCCGTGTCACTCTCTGGATAACACCTTTCTTTAATCCTTCGTCGAAAAATTTTGCCGTCGGTTCTGAAAATGGATTTTTTATAAAAGGGAAAGACGGCGCCCCTGAAAGAATTCCCTGGTGGCACGGCCCTGATGCACTCCTTGATGTAAGAAATAAAGAGGCCATGGCATGGTTTAAAGAGAAACTGGAAAAACTTCAACGTATCGGTATCGACGGATTTAAATTCGATGCAGGCGAAGCTTCTTTCCTTTCAGAAACCACATTCCCCGGCAGAAATGATTACAGCCGCCTCTGGGTTGAATTCGCTTCCCTTAACTTTCCTTACGGCGAGGTCAGGACAGGGTGGAATAACCATACATCGGGAATGCTTTTCAGGCAGTGGGATAAATTCAGTGTATGGGATTCTTATAACGGTCTTTCATCTGTTATTCCACAGGCTTTAACCATGTCTCTTACCGGATATCCATTCATTCTTCCCGATATAATAGGAGGCAATTTTTACGGAGAAGAAAAGATAGAAAGAGAGCTTATGATAAGATGGACAGAAGTTTCATCACTCATGCCTGCCATGCAGTTCGGTTTCCCTCCCTGGTTGTTCGATGAAGAAACAGAGAAAATATGCCGGTTTTATGCAGAATTACATGAAACATTCAGCAGAGAAATTATAAAACTGGCGGAAGAAGCCGTTCTTACAGGTATGCCCCTTATCCGTCCTCTTTTCTGGGCAGATCCTTATGATAAAAATACTTATGACATTTCCGATCAATTTCTCCTGGGAAATAAGTATCTTGTAGCTCCTGTCCTGAAGCCGGGCAGTGAGAAAAGGAATATATATTTACCGGCAGGCCTGTGGCGTGATTACCGGACAGGCAGGGAATATGAAGGGCCTGTCCTTTTATCCGATTATTCTGTGCCTCTGGACTGTCTTCCGATTTTTGAAAATATTAACGAATATCTGTGAAACAATTACCGGTCCCCGGCAACTGTTTCACATTAAATTAACCTTATTTTTCTTTATTCAAAATTCTCTCATTGAAGAATTTATTGCCCAAAGTCATATACATATCATAAGGTATGAGAGGTTTCTCCAGCTCTTCTTTTGTTTCCGCTGAAAGACACTCATTTTGTACCACTTCTTTACCTGCTTTCCTGAGTAGATTCTTATAATTATCTATTACAGGAGCAAGTTCGGGAACTGTAACCTGAAGAAGTGGGCCTTCGCCTCTGTATATTTCTGCGATAATCTTTGCGGCACCGTTCATTTCTATATACTCGAAGACAGTTTTGAAATATTTAAAATGGATCTGTTCCGGGAAACCGCAGTTTGAAATCAATACCATTTTCCCCTGTTTCCTGTCTTTTTTTACATGAGTGTAAACGCCGTTTTCAGCTTTCTCCATATTGTGTTCAGCAAGACATACATGTCTGTCCAGGAAATCTTTCATAATTCCCGGCACACTCCCTACATAGACGGGACATGCATAGACTATAATATCGCTTTTTATCGATTTCTCAAGCAGTTCTGCCACATCATCCTGAAATATACATTTCTTCGGTGTTTTGAACCAGCACGTATAACAGCCTGTACAGTGATTTATTTTCTTCTTCGCAAGAAATATTACTTCCGTTTCGGCACCGGCCTGTTCGGCACCTTCTAAAAATTCCTTTACCATAAAATGAGTATTGCCTTTTTCGCATCTCGGACTTCCGTTAAAAACAGTTATTTTCATAAATTACCGCCTTTCATTACTGAGGTAAGTATAAATAATACATATATATGCTTTCGTGACGCGTAACGCGTGACGGGAGAAGAACTTTTATTACATGCTTATGGTCGGGTCAGTATTTAACATCCCAGTTCTTTCAATATGGCAGAAAGTCTGTGCAATCTCTCTCCTATTAATTCGTCGTCATTGCTCAGAGCCTGCTGAAATAGTTTTATGTCTTCATCTATCTTTTCATTGTCAGTACAGACACTTATAGTCATTGCATCACCCTGGAGGGCAACCCTGTCTATAACAGGTTTTTCCGGATCATAGAGCTTTTCATAACGGTAAGCTTCCGAAAAATACTGTTTTGCTCTGCATACAAAAATTGCAAGATCAAGTATCCTGTGAAGGGGCAGTTCCTCTGATTGTCTTGACCATTTTTCTCCTGTATGTCTCCATACCTTTGCAGAAATATCCACTTTCCCCCTGTCATTCCATTGAGCCAGCCCCAGAGAAAGCCCTTTCGCGTCTGTTTTATAGGCATACCTCCCGTCAACATGTTCGTAATTTTCGGAAACTATGACAGGCTTATGCTTTAATGTCGTCGGTATCTTCATAATAATCACTCCCTGATTTAGTAAATTAGTAAATTACTAAATCAGTATAGCATATTATTTTTTCATGTCAAGTGTTTGACAAATCTTTTGAAATGAGTTATAAACTTTCTTATTCAATAAACGGGAGATATATAATGACTGACAGGAGAAATTTGTTTATCGCAAAACTCTGTTATATGGTTGCAGGTTTTGCCACATCCATCATAATGCTTTACCTGCCCATTTATATATTTAAGTTTGACAGAAGTTATCTTGCTGTTTCAATGATTTTCGCTCTTCCTGCCATTACATCTTTTTTCGGGCAGAATCTCTGGGGTTATTTTGCAGATATTACGGGAAAGGTCAAAATTTTTCTCATTATAACGGTACTGGCATATATTCTTTTTTTTATTGCTCTTTTTATATTGAAGAATTATATCTTCCTCCTTATGGCTCTGGGTATTTTATCTCTTTTTCATGTAGCCATGATACCTGCCGTTAAATCTTATACGACAATCATCAATGAAGAACATAAAGGGCGTGCTCTCGGAGAACTTTTGTCTTTCGATTCTCTGGGGTGGGCAGTGGGGTCTACTCTGAGCATAATACTTTTTTTTCATGAAAATGATATAAACCGTATATATCTTATATTTCAGATACTTTTTTATATTACGGTATTACTATTTGTCGTAATAATCTTCTTTTTTAAAGAGGTGTCTCTTATGCCTCATAAGAAAGAACATAAGCATATAACGGAAAAACTCTCCTTTATTTATATAAAAAGGGATATTCAGACGGAAATATTAACTATACTGTCTATTTCTATACCAAATATTACTTTTTTTTCCATGTATTCTATATTTTTCTGTGACTACATCGGAGGTAGTAAATGGCTTCTCGGACTTTCCATGAGTATTGCAAGTTTTACGGGAGCCATTGCCTATCACATATACGGAAAAATAGCAGACACGGTAAACCCTGTATATCTTTTTTTTGTTGATTTCTTGGTTTATCTGTATCTTTTTTTAACATTTATATTTGTAAAAAACCCTGTTGTCATTGCATTGTATTATGCTCTTCCTTTCTATCCGGCAGTAAATATTGCAACAGGTAAACATGTTGCTGATATTACGGAAGAACATGACAGAAGCATGTCCCTTGGAGCACTGGAAGGGGCCTATGCTTTTGCCAGGATTGTTGCCCCTCTTATTGCAGGATTTTCTGTCAAATATGCCGGTATAGGACATCTTCCTCTCGTAAGTTCATTCATACTTATTGCAGGATTTTCTGTTTTATATGTCTTCAGGCTGAGAAAAAAAGACCGGGATTTTCGGGATTTTTTTAATTGCCGGGATTTTCGGGAAAATCATGTGCCCGAGAAATTAAGTTAGAAAATTTTTATGAAAAGAGTGTATCTTATGAAAAAAATTTTTGTAATTATATTTATTATTCTTCTTTCTTCATCAATTTACGGAAATGAAGAAATAATAAAACTTGTTTTTCTTCATACAAACGATATACATGGTCATATATTTCCTTATGAAAATAAAGGCCTTTCTGATGGTAAAATCGGAGGTTTTCAGTATCTTTCCACTCTTGTACGGACAGAGAGAGAAAAGAATCCCGGCAGAGTTCTTCTTCTTGACGGAGGAGATTTTGCACAGGGATCTATCTGGTCTAACCTGTCTTATGGAACGGCAACAGTTGAAATGATGAATTTTTTGAAATATGACTGCTCTGTTATCGGAAATCATGAATTTGACTGGGGTATGGATAAACTGGAACATATGATACATAATTTTTCTTTCCCTCTTCTTTCTTCCAATATGACAGACTGTAATGGTAATTTTATTGAAGGGGCAGAGCCTTATATTATCAAAAATCTGTCAGGAGTGAAAGTCGGGATAATTGGTGTTTCCTGCACTAACAGAAGCATACTGCCTTTTCAGGTCAGAAATAGTTACAATTTGTTTGCTCCCGAAGAAATACTGCCTTTATATATAAATATACTCAGAAACATACATATGGTTGATATTGTTGTAGTTCTTTCACATGAAGGGTACGAAAGAGACAGGGAAATAGCCGGAAAGGTTCCAGGTATAGATCTTATCATAGGGGCACATAGCCACACTCTTCTCAAAAATCCTGTCAGGGAAGGTAATACTTTAATTGCCCAGGCAGGCTGCTATCTTGCATGGCTCGGAAAGGTAGAAATTGTATTTAACAGGCATGAAAAGAAGATAATCTCTTCAACAGGCGAACTTGTAAAGATTGATACAGTTTCTCTACAACCGGACAGAGACCTGGAGTATATCATGGAAAGATACAGAGTCAAATATGATAGCCTGGCAGAAAGAGTAATAGGAAAGACCTCTGTAGATCTTATTACTTCCAAGAAAGAAGAATCCAACATAGGTAATCTTACGGCAGATATAATAAGGATATATGGCGGAGGAGAGATAGGTATTATAAACAGCGGCGCCATAAGAGAAAATATTCCTGCCGGTACTATTACGGCAGGGAAGATCTATTCTACTTTCCCCTTTGATGATACTATAGTTACAATGGATCTCACCGGTAAAGATTTAATTGATTTGATGTCATTAAATTTCGGAGAAGAACATGGTGTTCTTCAGGTGTCAGGTATGAAAGCTACATATGATCTTTCCAGACCGGCAGGTGAAAGACTTGTAGAACTTATTGCAGGGGATAAACCTGTTGATATAAACAGGATTTACAGAGTTTCTACAGTAGATTTCCTTGCCCTTGGAGGAGACGGATTGTATGTATTTCAAAAAGGAAAGAATATGAAGGATATGAACTCTCTCAGAGATGCCATAACGGGTTATATAAGTGAAAAAAGTCCTCTTTCCTGTACAATTGAAGGCAGGCAGAGAATTATTAAAAAATAGCCATATTACCTGAACG
>JBEHWP010000242.1:0-8415 GCA_040217665.1 Vulcanimicrobiota bacterium | reverse complement strand
ACTGGAAATTAAGAACGGTGTTGGCATATCACTTGACGGAGAGTCCATAATAGTGACCAGACCGGATCAGCAGGGAAAGATAAGCATAACGGGCCATCTTGAACCGGGGCCGGGAGAACCTGCACCTCCGTCGGGAGGAGTGCTATATCCTCAGAGAGATTTCCAGGTCGTAAGCGACAAAAATGCCACTAAAATTGACGGTCATTATGACTGGCAGGATTATACAATAACAGATAAAAACGGGAAACGGGAAATAGACTGTAAAGACGACGATGGAGGAAGATTTGATTATCAGGTAGTAAAAGACGGAAATACCACTCTTGTAAAGGGTAAATTTCCTGTACAGAACTTCGCCATAACGACAGAGGGAAATAAAACCCTGGTGAAAGGCTATGACGATAATTTAAGTTATACCATTACCACGGAAGGAAATGTTACAAAAGTAAAAGGAAATATTCCTGAAAGAGAATTTACTATTACCGATAAAGGTAATGAATGGGTTGTAGACGGTCATATGGCCTATCAGGATTTCAATGTAACGAAAAAAGGTAATGAAGTGGTAATTAAAGGTTATTATCCGCAGCAGAAATATGTTGTAAAATATGGTGCTTAGTATGGCGCCAGGTAAACTGGTAACCATTTTACCTGTTACGGTATTTAGAGCCTATCCGAAAAGTAATATTTTTTTCGGAAGAGCCTGGCAGTGGAAAGGTATGGAGCGACTTTTCGGATAGGCTCTTAGTGCTGGCAACGGTAACTACGACACCGGATAACCTGCGATTTTGTCTCCTCCCGTCACGCGTGACGACAATAAAAAAAGGCTATTTAGGATAGCCTTTTTTTATTGAAAAATCTTATTCTTTTACCTGATTTTGAGTTTCTCCGCTTCCATTGACTTGACCTTCAATTACCCTTTCAAGTCCTTTACCCACCAGGTTTCCTGCTCTGCCTCCCAGATAGCTTCCTCCTTTGAACCCTGCCAGGGCTCCTGCTATAAGACCGACGATTCCGCCTACAGGGCCTGCTATGGCAAAGCCTGCCATGACACCGAGATAGGGGCCTATAAATCCGCCTGCCACAGCACCGGCGGCACCGCCTATGCCTACGGAAGCTGCTCTCTTGAGACTGCCTGTATCTTTATCTTCTATCCCGGTTTCTTCTTTTATTATCTCTTCTGCAAAGGTCTTTATAAGAGCAATTTCACCTGAGTCAAAATTTAATTTCTCCAGAATTTTTCCCAGTTCTTTTTCAGTAACGTCTTTATTTCGCATAGAACTCAACATGTCGATTTTATATTCAGGTATTTTGTCGCCGAGGCTTTCTATAGTTGTATCTGTTATTCTGTAAGCCTCAGGGGGGGCTTTCATTCCTTTTGGTTTATCTGCATATTCTTTTACCAGATCTATTTCATCACCTGTTAATTCCATCTTCTTCAGAATTTTCTTTAATTCTCTTTTTGTTAGTTCTTTATCTTTAAGTGCATTTACACGATCCAGTTTGTATTCTTCTATCTTACCGTTTAATTTCTCTATTGTTCCCTCGTTTATTTCATATAATTTATTCCACGGCATTTTTGATATGACCCAGTTTACGGCGTTGCCTACAGGGCCTGCTATGACTCCCACCGTGGCCTGTACCACTGCATTTGCCTGTTCTGCAGTAATTTCTTTTTTATCTATCGAGCGGTTTAATTCTGCCTTTGCACCTTCTATGGCCATGCCGGGAATACAGAAGAGTTTGCTTGCAAAACAGGAGCCTGCGGCAAAGTTCATGGTGGCGTTCATTTCCAATTTTTTATCTCCTGTTTTTTCTGCCCTTCTCATTTCACCGAGTCCTTTAAATGCCTGTGCCAGTCCACCTGCAAAAGATATTAATGCCAGTCCGTTCTGCAGATATGGAACCTGTTCCATAATCTCTCCCATAAGTTTTCCTGTTTCCCTGAAGGCTTTATTATCTATAAGTCCTTCAAAAAAGCCGTTTTTCTCCAGTTCCTGCATACGTTCAAATTTTTCAGGACATTTTGCTTTTAATTCTTCAGGATGCCTGTGATAATAGGCAAAACTTTCCGCAAAATCATCCCATTCTGCAGGATACCATCCCGGGCCTGTTTCTGCATAGGAGGTAATATAAGGAGCTTTACCCCATGGTTCTTTACTGCTTTCCGAAAAGAGTTTGGGAAGTCCGAATAGACCTGTTTCATAATCTTTTGTATGACCTATTTCATGAGTGACAACTTCTTTTAACCATTCAACATTACTGCCAACAGATTCACGTGAAAGAAGGACAAAAGGAGAGAAAGGAACAGGACCTGCTGCGCCTGAACCGCCGGGAAGTGAATTAGCTATAGTTATACTTTTAACTCCTCCTACATCCTTCAGGGGTAGATTGTCCAGAACGGACATGATCGTTTCCCTTTCCTGTGAATTCATACCAATGAGACTGGGATAAATAAATCTGGGAAAGGCTCTTATTGTTTTGAAGAACTGTAAGGCCGAATTTAATGTTTCGTTTGTTTTCGGGCTGTTATCTAAATATTCCGATGTTTTTTCTGCACTTTCATAAACGGATTCCAGTCCTTTTGTAATAGCTTCCTTCATCTTTTTTAAATTACCAACAGAGTTTTCTTTGACCTCAGGTTGTGAATTGATTACTGCAGTGTCTTTTACTTCTTCTGGTTCATTTCTTTTTTCTCGCTCTTTCACAACGGGGTTTTTTATATATTGAGCAGAATTATTTATTTTCATAGTTTCTACCTCCAGAATTTACAGATATCCATACTAACAGGCATGACCGGAGCGGTCATAATCAGATATAAAAATTAACAAAAAGTAAAACATAAGACTTCATCATTTTCATATAAAAGTATAACCGTGAATTTATATTTTAACAAGGTAGTAAATGTTAATAATATGTTAAAAGATTGCCAGATTTTGTTTTTTAAAATATAATTGAGAGTATGCTGTTATATATGAAAATGAAATGGTACTGAAGATAAAAAGGACATAGTGAATGGACGAATTAAATCATAAAGATGAAATTTCCCCATGTCTCTCTCCCGGCACGGTGCTTTACAATAAGTATGAAATACTCTATGTAATAGGGCAGGGCGGATGTGGCAGGGTTTATAAGGCAAGGGATATAAAAAGCCATGATATAATATGGGCAGTAAAAGAAATTTTCTCTATGGAAGAATCTTCTGCTCTCAATGTAAAGGAAATTTTCCGGAGAGAAGCGTCTATGCTTTCCTCTCTGACACATAAACATATACCGAAAATAAAGGAATATTTTATAATTGACCCTTCATATTATATAGTCATGGAATATATAGAAGGTAAAACACTTCAGGAAATATATAAAAATGAACAGAGACTATGGACGGAAAAAGAACTGGCAGGATTTGCCATTTCTCTGTGCGATGTTCTCATATATCTCCATGAACATTCTGTCGTATTCAGAGATTTAAAAACAAAAAATATCATCATAGATGAATATGAAGTGCCTAAATTAATAGATTTCGGTATTGCCCGTCATTTCAGACCGGATCAGACGGAAGATACGATAAAAATCGGAACTGTGGGGTATGCGGCACCCGAACAGTATGGTAAAAAAGGCGGAGGGAGTGATGAAAGAACTGATATATATGCCCTCGGTGTCCTTCTTCATTACCTTGCCACAGGAGATGACCCGGAAGAAAAAAAAGATCCTTTCTATTTTATACCTGTAAGAGAAATTAACAGAAATATTTCAGTAAATTTTGAAGAACTCATAAACAGATGTATAAAATTTCGTAAAGATGAGAGGTTTGCCTCTGTAAGAGACATAAAGAAAGAACTTAAGAAACTGCACTCTGAATATTTATCATGTACTGAAAAAATTGGAGAAAGTCTTCCAGAAAAGAAAAAATATAATTTTTCCCCTTTGAAAAAAGAAAAAAAATACGCTCCTTCCCCCGTTCCTGCCGCTTCGAAAATAATGATTACAGAGCAAATTTTTGATGATTGTTTTATAAGTAATTCTCAAAAAAATGAAGAAAATAATGTAAAAATTACAACACAGGGTAATGAGAGATATATCATAAAGCTTCCTCCTGAAGGTATAAACGGAGAAAAAATAGGAGGTCTTTTATTTATGGCTGTCTGGTTAACAGGATGGACTACAGGAGGGATATTTGCCTTATTCAAATTAATAACAGATTTTAATTGTTTTCTTTTTTTCTGGCTTTGTTTCTGGATATTATTCGAAGGTCTGGCCGGAGTTACCCTGATAAACCTTATTACATCTATGGTGGGAAGAGTTTCTATAAGCTTTGCCAGAGAATATATGAAAATAAAAATTTACTGGCTCGGCGTTTTCCCTGTTGAAAAAGCTTATCCTCTATGCTCTCTTACAGATTTACATCTTGATAAAATACCTGAACCTTCTGTCACAAAAAAAGAAAATTTCCCTGAAGGTCTCCCTCATGTTATTACTGTTAAAAGTAAAGATAAAAAAATAAATATTCCTTTCAAAGGAACAGACGATGAAAACAGATGGCTTTATACTGAAATAAAACATATATTGACTTATCTTGGCTGTGAAAAAATATAATTTCACATGAACAGACAATGAAAACAGATGGCTTTATAATGACATATAACAGAGTAGAAATTATGTTTTTAGCCGGCCTGTTCTATCCTGGATGAAAGGATTTTCAATAAACACCGTAGAAATAATTTCCTTATATATGAAAGAAAGGAGAATTTTTATGAGAAAAAAGTCATTACTCTTATGTTTTTTGCTGCTGTTCCTTGCAATAGAGTCTGTCCTGGCAGATGAAAGGCCAAAGACAACAGTAAATAATTTTTATGCCTGGTATATGGAAAATTACGATGTATATAGAGATGTTTTTGTAGAACAGAAGGGAAATTTTGACCCGGAACTGTACAGATTGCTTGTAAAGGCATTCCCTCTGCAACCCCAAAATAATTGTTTCTGGCTTGATTTTGACCCATTTATAAATTCTCAGATGGGAGCAAAGTCCTATTCTATCGGGAAAGAAAAAATAGGAGATACAAAGTCCTCTGTAGTAGTAAATATTACTAACAGCAGGGGCGGGAAAAATTCCGTTACTGTCATTCTCAGAAAAATTGACGGCAAGTGGAAAATTTCAAATTTTGTCTATCCTGAATTTGAGCTTTTTGGTTTTCTTAAAAAGAATATGAAGTAGATGTTAACAGAAGGAACATTACTGAAAAACAGATATAAGATAGATTCTTTAATAAAGTCCGGCGGCATGGGGTCAATCTATAAAGCCTCTGATATAAGATTGAACTGTATCTGTGCCGTTAAAGAACTGATACCTTCATATGGAGATACGGAAAATGTGGAATGGTTTGAAAGAGAGGCAAAAATTCTTTCCTCTCTTTCTCATCAGGGACTTCCGAAGGTATCAGATTATTTTACATGTAACGGCATGTACTATCTTGTTATGGATTTTATTGAAGGAGAAGATCTCCTGACTGTTCTGGAAAAAGAAGGCAACCCCGGATTATCAGAGGAAAAAGTTGTTTTCTGGACTGCAGAAATTTTAAAGATCCTGGATTATCTCCACAGTCGAAATCCTCCTGTCCTTTACAGAGACATGAAACCTGCAAATATTATGTTAAATAAAGAAGGAAGAATTTTCCTGATAGATTTTGGCATAGCAAGAGTCTTTGATAATATACAGACCCAGACTGTAATAGGCACGGAAGGGTATGCGCCGCCGGAACAGTTTCATGGACATGCGGAAATAAGATCAGACCTGTATTCTCTCGGAGCAACGGCACATCATCTCCTGTCAGGTATGGAACCGGTACCCTTTAAATTTGAAGATATCCCGTCTGTATCTTCCGGAGTCAGAAGAATCATTATGAAATCTTTAAGCTATAAAGCAGAAGAAAGATTTCCTTCTGCCAGAAGAATGTTGAAAGAATTAATTTTGATGAAAAAAGACAAAAAATTCGCAGAATATAATATTTCTTCTGTCAGAGGAACATGGAAAACGCAGTTTGCCGACACGGAAGCACTTCTCAGAAATATTCACTTTCTCGATGAAAACTGCGGATGGGCAGCAGGTTACGGAGGATTATTTGACGGTGTTATATTGAATACAGTAAACGGTGGAAAAAGCTGGACTGTAAAAAAAACTGCAGGTCTTTCGGATATATATTTTATAAATCCCTCTGAAGGATGGGCAGTGGGAGGAGGATTGACGGGAGGAATAGTTTTATATACCGCTGACGGAGGAAAAACATGGAAAAAGAAAAAAGCGGGTTTCTTTGTACCTGTCCTTAATAAAGTTTATTTTATTAATTTTACTGCCGGCTGGATTGCAGGAGATAAAGGATTTATTCTTTATACGAAAGACGGAGGCAACACATGGGAGAAACAGAAAAGTAATACTTCTATGGAACTTTATTCAATCCATTTTGTAAATAATAATACGGGATGGATTGCAGGACAGGGGGGATTAATACTTCATACAAAAGACGGGGGAGAGAAATGGATAAAACAGGAAAGCAGAACATCGGCATTTATGAGAAGTGTTTATTTCATTGATGAACTTCATGGCTTCATAACAGGAGACAGGGGAACTCTTCTCTGTACAGAAGACGGAGGGCATAAATGGGAAAAAAAAGAAATTAATTTTTCTTTGAATCTGAATGCAATTACCTTTACTGATAAATATGGTTTTATAGCCGGGGAAAAAGGCACTGTTTTACAATCCGGGGACCGGGGAGAAACATGGGAGAAAATACCCGCCATTACCTCATCAAATCTTTTCGGAATTTATTTTTTAGATAATAAAAAAGGCTTTGTCGCCGGAGAAAAAGGCATTGTTTTGAAATATGGCGATTGAAAAATTTTATCTGGAAAAGACACTCCATCCCCATTTTTTTAATATTTCAGCTCTCTGCCTTACAACGCCGTCAGGAGCATAAAGTATTTTCAGAGTATCATCACTCTGAGTTTCATAGGTTAACAGTAAATGTGTCATACGGGTTCTATCTTTTTTATTAAGCATACCTGCTTTAAGACCGAGACCATAGGAACAGGGAAGACCTGCAAATATTATTAAAAACAAAAAAACAGTTAAGATTTTTATGAAATTCTTTTTACCGTAATGTAAAAGGTCAAGAAATATACAGTATAAAGCTGTTACAGCCATAAGAGAAAAAACTGTATATCTGGGAGTAAAAGCCTGTTCTATACCGGAGTTGAGTCTGCCGGCAGAAATAGATAATACAGTCAGAAAAGAAAATATTAACATTGCCACCCAGAAAGAATTTTCATTGAGTCTCTTATATTTGCAAATCAGAAAAATACACAGGGAAAGTAAGATGAAAAATATTACCGCCCATATAAGAGCCGTACTTTTATCCCAGAAAAGAGATGTTCCGAGACATGTAAGGAAATAATTCAGAAACTCCGGAATTCTGTGGGAAAAATAGAATATATCAGACGAATTATCGGGCTTTTTATAATTTAACAGAAATACAGTCCATTCCAGAATACCTGTTATTGACCAGAATACCGGATAAACCTTCCTGTTAGAAAGAAGCATGAGTTGTATAAACCCTGCAGGCCAGATAAAAAGACCCATGGTGCCGGAAAAGGATGCAATTGTTCCGCTTATAAGGGCTGATATAAAATAGATTATACTGTGTTTTTTTTGACGGAGATAAATTGAATAAAAACCTGTTATGGTAAAAAAGTAAACCATTAAAAACTGTATGTTAAATCCTGTAAGGAATAATTCATACTGCCTCCAGCTAAAAATAAGATACGGTAAAGGTATAAGCCAGAAAGACACAGGATTTATATTACACTGATTTTTAATGACAAGAAATATTATAATAAGGCTTAAAAGAAAAAAAACCATGGTGAAATATATCTCTATGACAGTATTATATTTGCTTAAGATACCGATGATTAAAATAAGGATTCTTGGGAAAAATATGATATGGTCACTGTGCTGTGCAAAAAGGTCTGAAAAGGTGAGGGTTCCTGAATAGAACTTATCAAAGTAAGGCACCAGTTCCCATTCATCCCAGAAAGGAACATTTACGGCAAATAAATATATATAAAAAAACGCCAGTATTACAGGCATTATGTAGAATACAATAATGAGATATTTTAGTTTTTTCATATATGGTTTTTAATGCGTAATGCGTGATGCGTGATGCGTGATGCGTGATGCGTGATGCGTGATGCGTAATGCGTAATGCGTGATGCGTAATGCGTGATGAATAGTTTCGGCGAGTACCGGGCGAACACAGTGGTTCGCCCCTACTCACGTCTCACGTCTCACTACTCACTACTCACTGCTCACTTTCTTCCCACATTCTGGCTCTTTCTACAGATTTCTTCCATCCTTTATACAGAGATTCTATT
>JBEHWP010000241.1:0-8417 GCA_040217665.1 Vulcanimicrobiota bacterium | reverse complement strand
GTTAGTATAAATCATATAAAATCTATAAAGGGGTATTTTTATGGCAAAAGTCTGGATAAATCCTGCATTCAAAGATACATATAAAAAACCGGAAGCCACCAAACAGGAAGTTACCAAACAGGAAAAACCTGAAAAAAAACCGGTAAAAACCAAACCAAAGGAATTTAAAAGAAAAGAACCGGTTTTACCTCAGACCAACAAAACAACCCATTCGGAAAATTATTTCAATAAAAGAATCAGAGAAAATGATATAGTAGAATTTGTTTTTATCAATAATATGACTGTTTCAGGATGTGTGGAGTGGTTCAATCAGAGATACATAAAGATAAAAGAAGCAAAAACAGGTGACGACATACTTGTTGACAGAAGACCGATTAAATATATAAGTAAAATAGAACAAGAGGTGAAGAGTGATCAGTGAAAAGTGAAAAGTGAAAAGTGAAAAGTGAAAAGTGAATATTACTCCGGTAATATAATAACTGGTCACTGATAACCGGTCACTGATAACTGCTTTCACTCATCAGAATTAAAATTGTTATTATTCTGTAATAATTGCGGTTCTCCAAATAAAGAAGAAGCAAAATTTTGTTCTGACTGCGGTCAAAAACTTGTAACAATAACAGAAAGCGGTACATTATCTCCGGGAGTCTTTCTGGACAGAAGATATAAAATCATCAGACTCGTCAAATCAGGCGGTATGGGGGCAGTTTATGAAGCAGAAGACGAACGTTTCTGCGACAGATGTGCCGTGAAGGAAATGTCTCTTCACTGTTCACTCCCCGAAGAAAGAAAGTATTTCACTGATAAATTCCGCCAGGAAGCAAGAATATTAAGAACACTTCATCATGGAAGCCTTCCAAGGGTAACAGATTACTTTTCAGAACATGGAAGATATTATCTTGTAATGGATTTTGTCGACGGTTCAGACCTTGAAACAATACTCTCAGAAAAAGGCACTCCGGGCCTGGATATAAAAGAAGTTGTTTCCTATGCCATAGAAGTACTTGAAGTAATTAATTATCTTCATAACTCTTCCCCTCCAATCCTCTACAGAGATTTGAAACCTTCCAATATTATGGTAAGAAAATCAGATAATAAAGTTATGCTCGTAGATTTTGGCATTGCCAGAGCAATAACACAGGAAACACCTTCCACTCAGACAAGAGTGGGAACACCAAATTATGCTGCTCCCGAACAGTTTACCGGTAAAAATGAACCGGAAAGTGATATTTATTCCCTTGCTGCAACAATGCACCATCTCATTACAGGCTACATACCGGTGCCATGCCTTATACCTCCCGTAAGACGCGTAAGATCTGATGTGCCTGAAGAACTTGAGAGAATACTGGAAAAAGCCCTGAGACCTGATATTACTGAAAGATATTCTTCTGCAGAAGAAATGAAAAAAGATCTGAAAAATTTTCTCAAATTATATGAAGGTTCCCGTATTACCGTAATTTTCCCGGAACATTGTTCCATAACTTCAAAATATAGTGAAGATATGATATTTATACCTTCAGGAGAAGCCATTATTGGACAGAAAGATGAAAGAGAATATCCCGAACACAGGGTTTATCTGGACTCTTATTATATTGACAGATATCCTGTAACAAACAGAGATTTCGATGAATTCGTAAGAAGTACAGGATACAGGGCAAAAGGCACATGGAGAAATCATTTCAATGAAAATTCTCTGGACCACCCTGTTATTGATGTAACATGGTTTGATGCAAAAAACTTCGCAGAATGGAAAGGAAAAATACTTCCCACTGAAGCGGAATGGGAAAAAGCGGCCAGAGGACCGGAGGGTCTCCCCTATCCCTGGGGGCATGAAGCAGATAAAAATAAATGTAATAACAGACAGATGGATAGAACAGAGGGGATAAAAAAGATGATAAATATAAGTGACGGAAGAGGAACAACTCCAGTTGATACATTTCTTGAAGCTTCAACAGTATATAGTGTCATGGATATGGCCGGAAATGTAAAAGAATGGTGTTCTGACTGGTATTCTGCTTATTATTACAGGAATTCTGCCTCTACGGTATTAAAAAATCCCGGAGGGCCGGAAAAAGGTGATTATAAAGTCATAAAAGGGGGATCATGGAAAAATGATATAATATTATGTACGACTGGTAAAAGAAATAAACTTCATCCTAACAGTCATGAAGCAGATACAGGGTTCAGATGTGTCAGACACATAAAGAAAAAAGAAATTTAGAGATTCTTAAAATATGTCATATATATTATAGTGTATTTCATAATAAATCACGTATAATTTTTTCACAATCCGATAAATAATTTTTTCAGACAAAATGCCTTTCCATAGTTTTTGTTTTTTCTCTGAAGCTTTATTTACGCTATAAAAATGAAAATTCAACCATGATTTAAGGAGATTTGCATATGGTAAAAGATAAATTTATGCCGGAAAGAGGTAGACCCTATCCTCTGGGCGCTCATATAATAAACAGAGAAGGAGTAAATTTTGCCGTATTTTCAAAACATGCAGAAGCAGTGGAACTTTTATTTTTTGACAGCCCTGAAGACAGCAGTCCATCCCAGATATTTATGCTTGATCCCATGGAAAACAGGACAGGAGATATATGGCATATTTATATTCATGGCGTCGGACACAGACAGCTTTACGGCTACAGAGCATATGGCACATATAACCCTCTTGAAGGGCATATATTCAATCAGAATAAATTACTAGTAGACCCTTATGCAAAATCAATAGCAGGCGAATATAAATGGGATAATGAATCATCTTTTGCCTATGACAAGTTATCTCCTGATAAGGAATTTTCCTTCAGCACGACAGATAATATTTCAAGTACAGTAAAAAGTGTCGTCATAGATGATTATCTCTTTGACTGGACAGATGACAGACTGCTCCGTTATCCTCTCGAAGAGTGTATCATATATGAAATGCATGTAAGAGGTTTTACAATAGATCCTTCTTCACTGGTAACTAACAGAGGAACGTACAGGGGAATTATTGAAAAAATACCATATCTGAAAGAACTCGGTGTTACCACACTGGAACTGATGCCTATTCAGGAATTCAACGAGAATGAAAATATAAAGGTAAATCCCAGGACAGGAAAAAAACTTAAAAATTACTGGGGTTACAGCACTATGTCCTTTTTTGCACCTGATAACTGGTATGCTTCATGCTGTGATCCTGCAAATCAGGTTATGGAATTCAAAGAAATGGTAAAGGCATGCCACAGAGCAGGTATAGAGGTTATACTGGATGTAGTTTACAACCATACGGGAGAGGGGAATCTGGAAGGGCCTATATGCAGTTTCCGCGGTCTTGACAACAGTATTTACTATATGCTGGATGAAGATAACAGATACAAAAATTATTCGGGATGCGGAAACACCGTAAACTGTAACCATCCTGTAGTAAAACAGCTTATACTGGACAGCCTGCGCTACTGGGTAGTAGAAATGCATGTTGACGGCTTCCGTTTCGACCTTGCCACCATCCTGGGTAGAGACCCGTCAGGTGCCTGGATAGGAAGGTTCAGTATCTTAAATGACATACAGAAAGATCCGCTCCTTTCGGGAGTTAAATTAATCGCAGAAGGATGGGATGCAGGAGGCCTTTACAAAGTAGGGGAATTCCCTGAAGGATGGGCAGAATGGAACGGTAAATACCGTGATGACATAAGGGCTTTTATGAAGGGCGACCCCGCTCTTGCCGGCTCTATGGCAACAAGAATAAGCGGAAGTTCGGATCTGTATCAGAGAGGCGGGAAAAGGCCCCATCACAGCATAAATTTCATTACCTGTCATGACGGTTTTACCATGAGGGATCTTGTATCATACAGCTGGAAACATAATTTTGAAAATGCAGAAGACAATATGGACGGCACAAATGATAATGTAAGCTGGAACTGCGGAACGGAAGGAGAAACAGATAATGTCAGGATAAACCAGCTCCGTATAAGACAGGTTAAAAATTTCATTACCATTCTTATGCTGTCACAGGGAACTCCCATGATATTGAGCGGCGACGAAATGTTTAAAACCCATAACGGCAATAACAACGCCTACTGTCAGGACAGTGAACTGAACTGGCTTGACTGGACCGATCTGAAAAAACATGAAGAAATATTCAGATTCTTCAAAAAAATCATAGCCTTCAGGAAAGCCCATCCTGCATTGAAAAGAAGGGATTTTTTTACAGGACATGACCATAATGATGACGGCATAAGCGATATTACCTGGCATGGCGTATACCCCTATGAGCCGGACTGGTCCTATGAATCTCATTCCATTGCCTTTATGATAGACGGAAATAAAGAGGAAACAGGCTATAAAGAAAATGATAACTGCATATACTGTGCAATAAATGCCTACTGGGGGCCTCTGGTATTTGAACTGCCGCAGCCGGTAAACGGGAATTTATGGCACAGGGTGGTAGACACAGGTCTTCCGTCTCCGAAGGATATTCTGGAAGAGGGGAAGGAAGTAAAACTGAAAAAAAATCAGTACAAGCTTGCTCCGAGATCGGTTCTTGTGTGTATTTCCAAGTGAACTCTGAAAAAATTATTCAAGAAACTCTATGAAAAATCCTTGTTTATCTTATTGAAGTGTCTGAAGAATTTTGATAAAATTCAGAGTCAATTACCTTTTATAAATCACTTTACTGACCTGACCATGACCGTATATAATAAATTGTTTCCTCCCGTCACGCGTTACGCGTTACGCGTTACGAAAACAAAAAGGTGATGATATGAAAAAAATTCTTATTCTCGGATGTTCCGGTTCGGGGAAAACAACACTTGCTCTGGAACTGGGGAACATACTCAATCTGGAAGTAATTCATCTGGACAGGCTCTACTGGAATCCGGGATGGGTCAGCACACCGGAAGATGAATGGCTGGAAATTATTAAGGATATTATAAAAAAAGACCGGTGGATTATAGAGGGAAATTACTCAGGTACAATAGATATGAGACTCAATGAAGCAGATACTGCAATATATCTTGACTTTCCGCGCATCATCTGTCTCTGGCAGGCAATAAAAAGATGGCTCTTACATATGGGTCATAACAGACCCGATGTAGGAGAGGGATGTAAAGAGAAAATAGATCTTGAATTTATGATGTGGATCTGGAATTTCAACAGAACCCACAGAGAAATGATGCTGGGAAAACTGGGGCAACAGAAGTATAAAAAAAATATTTATATATTAAAAAATCATAAAGATGCAGCAGATTTCTTAAATAAAGTGACAGGTAATTCCTCGTAATGTGTAATGCCCAGGGATTAAACCCGTCACGCGTTACGCGTTACGCGTCACGACAAAAAATTTAATAGCAAAAAATATCAAAACTACTATAAAACTCTGTTGTATAATGAGAGAACATTATGGATTATCTGGAAATAATTCAATCTGCCATAGACTACATAGAAGAACATCTCACAGATGAAATATCTCTTCAGGATATATCAGGGGAAGCAGGTCTGTCTCCCTATCATTTTCACCGTATATTCCACGGCATAACAGGAAATACCGTAAGTGAATATATTCGTGAAAGGCGGCTTTCTCTGGCATCTGACGACCTTGTTTCATCTAAAAAGAGAATAATAGAGATTTCAGTAGAATATGGCTTTGAATCCCAGGAATCCTTTACAAGAGCTTTTAAGAAACAGTTCGGCCTTACGCCGGCAAAGTACCGAACCAATCAGAAGCATTCAATGTTATTTAAGAAAAAGAGACTGACTCAAACAGGTCTCAAACATTTAAACGGAGGAATTACAATGGAACCCAAAATAATCACTAAAGAATCTTTTAAAGTTGTAGGAATGGAAGGAAAGACAACTCTGAGAAACAATAAAATCCCTGAGTTATGGCATAAATTTATGCGTGTCATAGGGGACATAAAAAACAGGATAAATAATAATGTAGCCTATGGAATATGTGAATGTGTATCGGGATTTGATGCAAAGAACTTTAACGAAGATACGGAATTTACAGAACTTGTCTGTGTGGAAGTAAGTAATTTCGACAATATACCGGAAGGGATGGTCGGAAGGACTTTACAGACACAGAAGTATGCAGTATTTACCCACAGGGGCCCTCTGACAAATCTTCGCAGTACCTATGATTATATCTACGGTACATGGCTTAAAAACTCCGGTTATGAAATCGCAGAAGCAGATGATTTTGAATATTATGATGAAAGGTTTAATCCCGTAAGTCAGGAAGATTCAGAATTTGATATTTATATACCTGTAAAATAGCTTTTTCTAAATCAGGACAAGATTGTGTTAAAAAATGACAGGTGATTTTACATGAAAATAAAAATTAATTAAAAGTCTCAGGTTTTGGGTTCTGGGTTATAGGTTTCGGGTTTCGGATCTTCTTAACCCAGCACCTATCACCCAGAACCCATTAAAAGTAAATCTACCTGTCGTAAAAAAACATTATCTCAGGACAATCCTTTTGAGAGTGTCCTGATTTTTTTACATAGAATATGATATAATAGAATATACATATCTTCAGGGGAGGGACATATATGAATAAAATATTACCTTTATTAAATGTCGGGTTTACATTATGTTTTCTAGGTATATGCTTACTGTTGCAGTCATGTACGCAAATAAAACAGTGTAAACCTCTTGAAGTAAGCCTTGACACACAGGGGCCTTATATGATAATGGCAACGAAAACAGCTTCTGCCGACTACAAAGAAGCTATAGAGGAAGCATTAACACTGCACCCTGAAGGAAAAGTCTTTTCATATGAAAATATATCTTCTTCTTACACGATTATTCAAAAAGAAAAACCACGTTATATTCTTTTATTTATTGAACCATCGGAATTAGATGTCAATTTTGCCTGGCAATGGCTGACTATGACGACAAAAATAGATGATGATCCTCTTGTAGATGTGAGAACCGGTTTTATAACAGGAGAAAACCCGGGTAAAGTAAAAGAATTCATAGGAAGAATCAAAAAAGCTGTAAAAGGAGAGCTTATATTGCCGGGGGCACTGACCGATAATCTTGGCCCTGATATGACAATCGGTAAAAAGGACTTCATGAAAAACAGAGGCACTTTCTTTTTACCGGTATTTGAAGAAAGATTAACTGTAAACACTATATCTCACGGAACAGAAGGTTTCGGCAAAGAAAGACTGCAGAGCCTGGATAATGCAGGTCTTGTTCATTTCGGAGGTCATGGATATCCTGATAGAATAGTAGACTGCCTCAATGGCCCATATGTCAGAAAAGTATCTCTTTCTCCATGTGTTGTTTTTAACGGAGCATGCTACACAGGAGTCACAGGTAAATGGTATGAAATGTTTACCGGTAATGGCATGGTAAAAGAACATTCTGTGGAGAAAGATAAATCATTCTGTCTCGGTATTCTTTCAAACAATACAGCAGGCTATCTTGCGGCACTTCATCCGGATCACGGCATACCTGTCTATCAGGAGATGGAATATCTTGCCACTACCGGCGCATCTCTCGGAGAGATTATAAGGTACACCCATAACGGTGTTATAGTAGCTTCAGGAGGTAAAATTCCTCAATTTGAACATCTTTCAAATAATATGCCGTCACCTGCCTGGACAGAGAAAGATGTAATGCTCAAAGGTACGGCATCAAGAGTACTTTTCGGAGATCCTTCCTTAATAGTAATGAATGCCTTTACAAAACCACCTTTTAATATTACAGTCAATAAGATAGATGATAAGACTATTATAATAAAGGCTGTTGTTGAAAACAATAAATTAAAAAGTACCTTCACCGATACCTATTATTCAGATCTCTCAGGTGATCAAAGAATGTTCAATGACCGTGCATTCATTATATGTGATGTACCGGAGTGGGATAAAATTTCAAAAGTAGAAGTTATAAAAGTTCAATGCCGTAATAAAGAACTTAAATATATACTGAAAGGCTCTGGATTTGATAAAGAAGAACATAAAATTTACATACAGATAGATGTGCCGTCTACAGGGTATATGCAGTCCGAGTTCAGAGAAGCCGGCTCTACAGTAGAATTGAAGTTGACAAGGTAATTTACTATAAAGGAGTATATTTTATGTCTGTAGACAAGATTATGAAAGAAAAAATTCCGGGAGAATTAAAAAAAATCGAAGACGAAGAAAAAGTTAAAATAATCTATGCATGTGAGTCAGGAAGCCGCGCATGGGGCTTTCCTTCGAAAGACAGTGACTATGACGTCAGGTTTATCTATGTTCATGACCATGACCGGTATCTGTCCGTTTACGACAGGAAAGATGTCATAGAAAGACCTGTATGTGATCTGCTGGACATAAACGGATGGGATATCAGAAAAGCCATGAGGCTTCTTCAAAAATCAAATGCAGCACTTATGGAATGGTTTCAATCACCTGTTATATATCTTGACAGAACCGAAATAAGCG